>NZ_JBJHAH010000018.1:0-75932 GCF_054050915.1 Modestobacter sp. SYSU DS0875
CCCCCCCCCCCCCCCCCCCCCCCCCCCCCCCCCCCCCCCCCCCCCCCCCCCCCCCCCCCCCCCCCCCCCCCCCCCCCCCCCCCCCCCCCCCCCCCCCCCCCCCCCCCCCCCCCCCCCGGGGAAGGGGTCGCCGGGGGCCGGGCGGACGGGCCCGCCAGGTGTGGTGCAGTGGTCGCGTGCAACCGGGCAGTGATCGACGGACGTGGCAGCGCTACATCGCGCTGGGGGACTCCTTCACCGAGGGGCTCAGCGACCCGGACCCCACCGCGCCCGACGCCTTCCGCGGCTGGGCCGACCGGCTCGCCGGCCACCTGGCCGTCGCGTCCCCGAGCGGGGAGATCGAGTACGCGAACCTCGCTATCCGCGGCCGGTTGCTCGCGCAGGTGCTCGACGAGCAGGTGCCGGTGGCGCTCGCGGCCGCACCCGACCTGGTGAGCCTGGTCGCCGGCGGCAACGACCTGCTGCGCCCCGGCGTCGACCCCGACCGGCTGGCCGCCGACCTGGAGACCGCCGTGGTCGCGTTCCGGGAGGCCGGCGCCGACGTGCTGCTGGCCACCGGCGTCGACCCCCGGCAGACCCCGATCATCCGGCGCACCCGCGGCCGGGTGGCCGTCTTCAACTCCCACCTGTGGTCGATCGCCGCCCGGCACGGCGCCGTCGTGCTCGACCAGTGGGGCGCGGCCTGGCTGCAGGACGCGCGGATGTGGGACCCCGGCGACCGGATCCACCTGACCGCCGAGGGGCACCGCCGCACCGCGCTGGCCGCCGCCGCGGCCCTCGGGGTGCCGGTGGCCGACGAGGGATGGCGGACCCCGCTGGAGCCGGCGCCGCCGAAGTCCGTCCGCGAGGTCGCCGCGCAGGAGCTGGCCTGGGTGCGCGGGTTCGTGCTGCCCTGGATCGGCCGTCGGCTCACCGGCCGGTCCTCCGGCGACGGCCGCGTCGCCAAGCGCCCGGTCGCCGCGCCGCTCGGGTAGGCCGCCCGTGCGGTGCCGGGCGGCACCGCACGGGACGGTCAGCGGTCGCCGGGCTCGGGCCGCGTCCGCGGGAGCGGACCAGTGGCCGGACGGGGGAACGGCTCGGACCGCGGACCGCGCTCGGCGAACTGCCGGTACTCGGTGGAGTCGCGGGGCTCGGGCAGCCGCAGCGCATCCGGCCGGCCGCTGGCGGCCAGCAGCGCGCTCAGCTCCGCCAGCGCGCTGGACGGGGCGAAGGAGTGCGGGTCGAACGGCTGTTCCGCGTCCGTCGGCTCCGCGTCCGTCGGCTCCGCGTCGGCTGTCGGCTCCGCGTCGGCCGGCTCCGCGTCGGCTGTCGGCTCCGCCGGCTCGGTGTCCCAGCGGCCGAACAGCGGGATGGGCTGTGCGATCGACCCGGACGTCGGCTCCTCGGTGGCGTGCAGGGCCCGGACCGCCGGTGGCTCGGGGGGCTCGGGCAGGTCCTCCGGTTCGGCGAAGTCGCGCGGGTCGGTGGCGAACACCGCGAAGGAGTCCAGCTGCGGGACGGCGGGGTAGGCGTCGGCGTCCGGCGCGGGCAGCTCGGCGTCGGCACCGTCCTCGAGCCCGTCGCCCACGTCGGCACCGCCCCCGTCGTCGTCGGCGACGGCGGCCTCGCCGTCACCGGTCGCGGGGTCCAGCGGGCCGTACCCGTCGTCGCCGCCGTCGTCCTCGCCGTCGTGCGGGACCACCGACGGGTCGTCCAGGTCGACCAGGTCCGGCGGCACGGCCAGGTCGTCGAGCTCACGGGCCGGCAGTGGCGCCGGCCGCCCGAAGGCGTAGCCCTGCGCCATCGCGCAGCCGTGCTCGCGCAGCCAGCGGGCCTGCTCGCCGTCCTCGATGCCCTCCGCGATGACCTGCAGGCCCATGCCCTGGCCCAACTGCAGCAGTCCCTGCACCAGCGCGGCGGTGGCTGGCTGGGTGACCACGTCGGCGACGAAGGAACGGTCGATCTTCACGGTGTGGATCGGCAGCCGGTGCAGCGCGGTGATCGCCGAGTAGCCGGTGCCGAAGTCGTCCAGGGCCAGGGTCACGCCGCTCTCGGTGACCTGGTCGACCGCGTGCAGCGTGGCGTCGGCGGCGAACAGCGCCGTGGACTCGGTGATCTCCAGCTCCAGCCGCTCGGCGGCCAGCCCGGAGGTGGCCAGCGCGTCGGCGACCAGCTCGCTGAAGCCGGGCTCGGCCAGGTGCCGGGCGGAGATGTTGACGTGCACCCGCAGGCCCGGGTCCCAGCCGGCGGCGTCCCAACAGGCCTGGTGCAGCACCCAGGCACCCAGGCGTGAGGTGAGCCGGTTGTCCTCGGCTGCGGCCAGGAAGGCCCCCGGCGGGAGCAGCCCCCGGGTGGGGTGCTGCCAGCGGATGAGCGCCTCGTAGCCGAGCAGGTGCTCGTCGGACAGGGCCACGATCGGTTGGTAGAACAGCCGCAGCTCGCCGGCCTCCAGCGCGTGCCGCAGGTCGGTCTCCAGCTGCAGCTGGTCGACGTAGCCCTCCCCGAGGGCCTCGTCGTGCACCTCGACCAGGCCGCGTCCGCCGTTGGCCTTGGCCCGGGCGAGCGCGCTGTGCGCCTGGCGGAGCAGGGCCTCGGGGGCCAGGTCGTTGCCGAGGGTGACCCCCACGCTGGCCGACAGGGTGATCTCCCGGTCGCCCACGTGGAAGGGCTCGTCGAGCACCGAGAGCAGCCGGTCGGCGAGGGTCCGCAGCCCGTCGACGTCCTCCACCTCCTCGGCCAGCACGAGGAACTCGTCGGCGCCGAAGCGGACGGCGGTGTCCTCGACCCGGGTGCTCCAGCGCAGCCGGTCGGCGACCTGGCAGAGCAGCTGGTCACCGCCCTCGTGACCGAGGGAGTCGTTGACCGCGGTGAACCGGTCCAGGTCCAGGTGCAGCAGGCCGACGGAGGTGCCGCGGCGGCGGGAGAACGCCAGCGCCCGGCCCAGCCGGTCGGTGAGCGCCCGCCGGTTGGGCAGCCCGGTCAGCGGGTCGGTGAAGGCGCGGCGGACCAGGTCCTCCTCGGCCCGGCGGCGGTCGGTGACGTCGACCATCGACAGCAGCACGAACTGGAGCTCACCGGTGGCGTGGTGCACCAGCTCCTGGGTCTGGTGCACCCAGACGCTCTCGCCGTCGGCACGCCGGAGCCGGCGCTCGCCGACGACGGCCAGCTGGGGGTCGAGCAGCGGGGTGCCCGGCACGTGCTCGGTGGCGCGGTCCTCCAGCGGGACGTCGTCCGGGTGGGCCAGCAGGTCGAGGTGCCGGCCGATCAGCTCACCCGACGTGCGGCCGGTGAGCTCGCACAGTGCGGGGTTGACCAGCAGCATCCGCCCCCTCGGGTCGACCACCGCCTTGCCGATGGGGGCGGCGAGGAACAGGGCCCGGAACAGCTGTCCCCGGTCGGCCAGCAGGACGTCGGCCGCGCGCAGCCGCTGCCCCGTGCCGGGCCCGGAGGCGCTCGACGACTCGGGTGCGGAGGAGGTCACGGGGGACAGCCTCGCTCATCGAACGGCCCGATCCGGGGATCCTCGACCGCGTGGCTGTGTTCGTGCCGTCACGCTTGGTGACGATCCGGGTCAGCGGAGGACGGTGTGCCGGGCGGGGGTGGTGGTGCTGCCACCGCCGCTCGTCCGGCTCCGCGGACGCACTCTGGCCCGGCTGGCGGGAGCCGGCGGCGTGGGTCGGGCGTCGGTGAACAGGCCGGTCTGACCGGTCAGGGCGAGCAGCCGCGTCACGCAGCGGGCGGCGGCTCCCAGCCGCAGCTCCCGGCCGGCCGCCGCGGCCGCCCGGGAGGCCGCGGTCAGGGCGCGCAGGCCGCCGGCGTCGCAGAACGTCACCTCGGAGGCGTCGATCGTCCACCCGAGGCGGTCGGTGGCCAGCAGGGCGGCGAAGGCGTCCCTCAGGTGGTGCGCCGACCCTCGGTCCAGATCGCCCCGGAGGTGGACGCACCCGGTGGCCCAGTCGAGGCTGACGACCAGCGTCGGGTCGTCGGGAAGTGGATCGGTGTACGTGGGCATTCCCCTCGGTCACCCCCCGGAACGTCCGCTCCGGCGGTCGCGCGCCGGTCAGGCGCGTCATCAGGGCCGGAGCTTCGACCCGGGATCGACCGTAACAGCGCCCGGCGCCCCACGACAGCCCCCGTTCAGGGGCCGACGGTCACCCCGGGGGAGAAGGCGACGTAGCCGGCGAAGTCCCGGCCCACCCGCTCGACCGCTGAGGGCTTGATGTCGGGGTAGCTCCAGGCGCCGTCCTCGCGCACCCCGGCGGGGGTGACCACGTCCCAATACTGCGCGGCGCCCTTCCACGGGCAGGTGTAGGCCGTCGCGCTCTCGGTGAGGGTGCCGGGCACGACCGCCGCCGGCGGGAAGTACCAGTTGCCCTCGATGCGGACCAGCTCCTCCTCGGGGGCCTCGGCGAGCACGGTTCCGTCGATGGTGGCGCGCATGGCTGTCTCCTCGGGTCCGGACTGCTTCTCCGACCTGCTCAACCCCATCGGGGGCCCGGATCGTCCCGACGGGAACAGCCGCCGCCGTCCCGGCGCTGAGCGCCAGGAGACCGACGAGAGGTGGACGTGGTGGAGAAGCGGATCGGCTTTCTGAACTTCGGGCACTGGCAGCCCATCCCCGGCTCGCAGGTGCGCACCGGGGCCGATGCCCTGCTGCAGACCGTCGAGCTGGCCGAGGCCGCCGAAGAGCTCGGCGTCGACGGCGCGTACGTGCGGGTGCACCACTTCGCCCGGCAGCTGGCGTCGCCGTTCCCGCTGCTGTCGGCGATCGCGGCGCGGACCCGGCGGATCGAGATCGGCACCGGGGTCATCGACATGCGCTACGAGAACCCGCTGTACATGGCCGAGGAGGCCGCCGCCGCCGACCTGCTCTCGTCCGGCCGGCTGCAGCTGGGGGTGAGCCGGGGGTCACCGGAGACGGCGCTGCGCGGCTCGGAGGCCTTCGGCTACGTCCCGGGCGAGGGCAGCAGCGACGCGGAGCTCGCCCGGGAGAAGACGGCGCTCTTCCTGGCCGCGATCGACGGCGCGGCGGTGGTCGACGCCGATCCCCGGATGGTCGGGGGGAACGCGCGGCTGGCGGTCCAGCCGCAGTCCCCGGGGCTGCGGCAGCGGATCTGGTGGGGATCGGGCACCCGGCAGACGGCGGTCTGGACCGCGCAGCAGGGGATGAACCTGATGAGCTCCACCCTGCTCAGCGAGGACACCGGGGTGCCCTTCGACGAGCTGCAGGCCGAGCAGATCGCGCTGTTCCGTGCTGCCTGGGCCGACGCCGGCTGGGCGCACGAGCCGCGGGTGTCGGTGAGCCGCTCGGTCATGCCCATCACCACCGACGAGGACCGGCAGTACTTCGGCGGCGACCGCACCAGCACCGACCAGGTCGGCGTCCTGGAGGGGGTGCGCGCCCGGTTCGGGAAGAGCTACGCCGGCGAGCCGGACCAGCTGGCCGAGCAGCTGGCGAAGGACGCCGCCGTCCGGGACGCCGACACGCTGCTGCTGACCGTCCCGAACATGCTCGGCGTCGAGTACAACGCCCGGCTCCTGGAGACGATCACCCGGCACGTCGTCCCGGCGATCGGCTGGGTCCCACCCGCGGAGCGCTGACCCGGGGTCGCCGGCCCGGGTCAGCGGGCCGGCAGCTCCGTGGTGACCCGGACGGTGACGCCCCGCTCGTCGGTCCAGATGTCGACGTGGTCGCAGAGCTGGCGGGCCAGCCACAGCCCCATGCCGCCGCGGGAGAGGTCGTCCCCGTGTGCCGGCCCGTAGCCGGCGAACGGGTCGGTGGGGCCGGCGCCGCGGTCGACGACGGCGCACACGACCGTGCCCCCGTCGGCCCAGACGCGGACGTCGACCGGCGGACGGCCGTGCACCAGCGCGTTGGTGACCAGCTCGTCGATGGCGAGCAGCAGGTCGTCGGTGGCGTCGGGGGAGCGGTCCAGCGCGTTCAGCAGCGGGACCAGGCCGTGGCGGACGGCGCCCGGGCGGGTCACCCCGTCGGCGGCCAGCAGCGGCGGGGCCTGTTGCAGCGGCTCGGCGGGGACCGGCAGCTGCGGCAGCAGCTGCTCGGGCTCGGTGAAGGCGGGGTTGGGTCGGCGGCCCCCGTCGTCGAGGACGTGCCGGTGCGTGCAGTGCGCCCAGCGCACCAGCTGCCCGGGCAGCTGCCCGGTGTCCTGCAGGCAGAGGAACCACACCGGCCAGCCGGCCAGGGCGTGCTCCACCACCGCCTCGTACCGCTGCCACTCCAGCCGGTCCCGCGCGCCGAGCCCGCCGGGGAGCTCCGCGATCACCCGCAGGTGCCGGCCCGGCGCCGGTGTCGTCTCGGCCACCAGCTTCCGGAAGGCGGTCAGCGTCGCCGGGGTGCGCCGGCCGAAGACGGCCTCCTGATCGGCGAGGACCAGACCGGGCACGTCCCCGAGTGCGGCCCGCACCGCCTCGGCGACCGCGTCGCTGGTGACCACGACGACCGGGTCGCCGGCAGCGAGCCCCGCACGTGCGAACGGGACGGCGAGCCGGGCCAGCCCGGTCGGGGAGGCCGCGAACGCGACGTCGTGGACCAGGCCGCCCGACGGGCGGGCCGCGAGGTCAGCCGCGGGCACGGTCACGCATCAGTCCCTTGTTCGTCGCCGGCTCTCTGCTGAACCGACTCCGCTGCGGGAAGGCTACGACAGGGCCGGGGGACCCGCAGCCGGCCCCGCCGGGGTCCCGCCGGGCCCCTGGGGGAGCTGGCCGGTCTCGGCGAGCTCCTGGGCCAGGTCGAACAGCTTGGTGTTGGACTGCTGGGACAGCCCCCGGAGCAGGGCGAACGCGTCGTCGGCGGTCATCTTGTGGCGCTCCATCAGGATGCCCTGGGCCTGGCCGATGACCGTGCGGCGCTGCACCGCCTCCTCCAGGTTGCCGGCCCGCCGCGCCGAGGCCAGCACGACGGAGGTCAGCGCGGCGAACGACTCGGCGTCCTCCGCCGGCAGCGCGGTCAGCGCGGCGGCGTCGGTGCCGTAGAGGTTGAGCGAGCCCAGCGGCCGGGCCTGGCTGCCCAGCCGGACGCTCAGCACGGCGGCGTAGCCGGCCTCGGCCACGGCGCGGGGTGCCCACTCCGGCCACGGTGTCCCGCCCTCGACCAGCGAGGCGCGGACCATCGGGCTGCCGGCCGCGGCGTCCAGGCACGGCCCTTGCGCCAGCTCGTACTGCCAGTCGTCGGCCTGCGCGGCGCGGTCGCTGGTCGCGGCCAGCGTGCGCGGGTCACGACCAGGGGTGACGGAGGTCAGGCTGGCGTCGGCGCACCCCGCGAGCTGCGCGGCGGCGGCGCGCACGAGCACGTCGAGGGAGTCGGGGCCCCAGGTGCCGCGGCCGAGGGCGTCGATGACCTGGTGCGCCAGGGACGTGAGCGGGGTGTCGCCCACAGGGGACACGGGCGGCTGTGCGCCGGGCACGACGGTCTCCGAGAGGTCCTGGCCGGCGCAGGGGCTGTGGGATCAACCCGCGACGGCGCTCCTCGTGACGACGGCGGGCGCGGGCCCGCTGACCGCCAGTAGGTCCCGCCACTCTACCGACGTGCGACCGGGCCGCCCGACGGTGGTCGGCCCGGTGCGCCGTCCGGATACCGTCCCAGGGGTGCCGGCCCGCGAGCTCGTCGTCCTCGGCACGGCCAGTCAGGCGCCCACGCGCACCCGCAACCACAACGGCTACCTGCTGCGCTGGGACGGCACCGGGTTCCTCTTCGACCCGGGGGAGGGCACGCAGCGTCAGCTGCTGCTCGCCGGCGTCGCCAGCAGCGCCGTGCACCGGATCTGCCTGAGCCACTTCCACGGCGACCACTGCCTGGGCCTGCCCGGCGTCGTGCAGCGGCTGTCGCTGGACCGGGTCGCGCACCCCGTGCACGCCCACTACCCGGCGTCGGGGCAGCTGTTCTTCGACCGGTTGCGGCATGCCTCGGTCTTCTCCGAGGTCGCCGAGCTCGTGGCGGCACCCGTCGACCGGGACGGCGTGGTGGCGACCGGGCCGTTCGGCGTGCTCGAGGCCCGGCGGCTCGAGCACCCGGTCGAGTCCTACGGGTACCGGCTGGTCGAGCCGGACGGACGGCGGATGCTCCCGGACCTCCTCGCCCGGGCCGGCATCGCCGGTCCCGACGTCGGCCGGCTCCAGCGGGCCGGCGTGCTGGACGTCGGCGGGCGCCCGGTGCGCCTGGCCGAGGTGAGCGAGCCGCGGCCGGGTCAGCGCTTCGCGTTCCTGATGGACACCCGGCTCTGCGACGGCGTGTACGCGCTGGCCGACGGGGCGGACCTGCTGGTGATCGAGTCGACCTTCCTGCACGAGGACGCCGCGCTGGCCGAGCAGTACGGGCACCTGACCGCCCGGCAGGCGGGCGCGGTGGCCGCCGAGTGCGGGGCGCGCACGCTGGTGCTCAGCCACTTCTCCCAGCGCTACCGGGACCCGGCGCGGTTCGCCGCCGAGGCCCGGGAGGTGTTCGGCGGGGACGTGGTGGTCGCCGCCGACCTGGACGTCGTCCCGGTGCCGCCGCGCCGGGCGGGCTGAGCGCGCCCGGCAGGGATCGAACCTGCGACCAAGTGCTTAGAAGGCACCTGCTCTATCCGCTGAGCTACGGGCGCTCGGGTCCGATCATGACATCGCGGGTGCGGGGTGAGGTGGGAACGTTGCCGCGATGCAACGTGGCCTGGCGGGTAGCCCACGGCGGCTCCGCCCGCCGGTGGCCGTCCACAGCGGGGGTGCGCGTCCACATCCGGGCCAGGGGCCTGTCCTGCGTGCGGCGTCCCCGCGACGGTGGGTGCACGCCGGCGGACCGCCGGCCGCGCCGCTCCGGCGCCCCGCCTCGTCCGAGGAGCACCGTGAAGGAAACCGAGCTCACCGTCATCGGCAACGTCGTCAACGCCCCCCAGCGCAGCCGGCTGCCCAGTGGCGCCAGCGTCACCAACTTCCGGCTGGCGTCCACCTCCCGCCGGTTCGACCGGGAGAGCCAGACGTGGGCCGACCACCGCACCCTCTTCCTCGACGTCGAGTGCTGGGGCGACCTGGGCGGCAACGTCTCGCACACCCTCAGCAAGGGCGACCCGGTGATCGTGGTCGGCGAGCTGTACACCCACCGCTGGGAGTCCGAGCAGGGCCCCCGCAGCCGCAGTCAGCTGCGCGCCGAGGCGGTCGGTCCCGACCTCTCCCGCGGCGTGGCCGAGTACCGGCGGACGCCCCGCCCGGCCGTGCCGGCCGGGACGGTCGAGGACCCGCCGGCTGATCCGTACGCCGACCGGCCCACCGATTACGCGCCGGAGGACTACGACGGAGGGGCGGTGACGTTGGAGGATGAGACCGCCGACGAGCTCGGCGACGGCCGGCCGCTGGTCCCGTCGCTGACGTGAGCCTCCCGAACTGGGAGGATCGGCGCTGAGAACGCAGGTGGTGGGGCGGGCGACGGAGACCCCGGTGCCCGCCCTGCTCCCGATCGCGACCTGACGGAAGGCTCGACAGCCCAGTGGCCCAGTACATCTACTCCATGGTCCGTGCGCGCAAGGCGCACGGCGACAAGGTCATCCTCGACGACGTCACGCTGGCGTTCCTGCCCGGCGCGAAGATCGGGGTGGTCGGCCCCAACGGCGCCGGCAAGTCCACGGTCCTGAAGATCATGGCCGGCATGGAGACCGCCTCCAACGGGGACACCACCCTGGCCCCGGGTGCGACCGTCGGCATCCTCCAGCAGGAGCCCCCGCTCAACGAGGAGCTCGACGTGCGCGGCAACGTCGAGGAGGCGGTGAAGGACCTCCGCCAGGCGCTGACCCGCTTCGAGGAGGTCAGTGCGGCGATGGGCGAGCCCGACGCCGACTTCGACGCGCTGATGGCCGAGCAGGGCGAGCTCATGGAGGTCATCGAGAACGCCGACGGCTGGGAGCTCGACAACCGCATCGAGCAGGCCATGGACGCGCTGCGCTGCCCGCCCGGCGACGCCGACGTGAAGGTCCTCTCCGGTGGTGAGCGCCGCCGCGTGGCGCTGTGCAAGCTGCTGCTGGAGGCGCCCGACCTCCTGCTGCTCGACGAGCCCACCAACCACCTGGACGCCGAGAGCGTCGCGTGGCTGGAGCAGCACCTGGAGAAGTACGCCGGCACCGTCGTCGCCGTCACCCACGACCGGTACTTCCTGGACAACGTGGCCCAGTGGATCCTCGAGCTCGACCGCGGCCGGGCCTACCCCTACGAGGGCAACTACTCCACCTACCTGGAGACCAAGGCCACCCGCCTGAAGGTCGAGGGGGCCAAGGACGCCAAGCGCGCCAAGCGCCTCAAGGACGAGCTGGAGTGGGTGCGCTCGGGCGCCAAGGCCAGGCAGGCCAAGAGCAAGGCCCGCCTGGCCCGCTACGAGGAGATGGCCGCGGAGGCGGACAAGTTCCGCAAGCTGGACTTCGAGGAGATCCAGATCCCGCCGGGCCCGCGGCTGGGCAGCGTCGTCGTCGAGACCGACAAGCTGGTCAAGGGCTTCGGCGACCGGGTGCTCATCGACGGCCTGTCGTTCACCCTGCCGCGCAACGGCATCGTCGGGGTGGTCGGCCCCAACGGCGTCGGCAAGACCACGCTGTTCAAGATGCTGGTCGGCGAGGAGAAGCCCGACGACGGCGACATCAAGGTCGGCGAGACGGTCAAGCTCAGCTACGTCGAGCAGACCCGCAGCGGCATCGACCCGAACAAGTCGCTGTGGGAGGTCGTCTCCGACGGCCTGGACCACATCCAGGTGGGCAACGTCGAGATGCCGTCCCGGGCCTACGTCTCCGCGTTCGGGTTCAAGGGCCCGGACCAGCAGAAGAAGGCCGGGGTGCTCTCCGGCGGTGAGCGCAACCGGCTGAACCTGGCGCTGACCCTCAAGCAGGGCGGCAACCTGCTGCTGCTCGACGAGCCGACCAACGACCTGGACACCGAGACGCTCACCAGCCTGGAGGGCGCGCTGCTGGAGTTCCCCGGCTGCGCCGTGGTGGTCAGCCACGACCGGTGGTTCCTCGACCGCGTGGCGACGCACATCCTGGCCTACGAGGGCGACTCGAAGTGGTTCTGGTTCGAGGGCAACTTCGCCGACTACGAGAAGAACAAGGTCGAGCGGCTGGGCCCCGACGCGGCACGTCCGCACCGGGCCACCTACCGCAAGCTCACCCGCGACTGACGAAGGACCCCCTTCCTCCCCACCCTTCGCAGGCTCAGGGCGGGCCCCTGGAAGGGGGCCGTTCCAGCACGTTGCGTGGCCGGCCGGAGCTCCTCGCTCCGGCCGGCCGTCGTGGTTCCACGGCACGGACGCGACCGGATCGGACGGGCCTCCCCTAGGGTCCGCAGCACCGCGTCGCGCGCCGGGCGACCGTGACCCCCTCGGAGCGCTCGTGGACCTGATGCCACTGGCCCGCGCCGAACGACAGGACCTGCTCGGCCTGCTGCTCACCCTCACGCCCGAGCAGTGGCAGGCCCCCTCGCTCTGCGACGGATGGTCCGTGCACGACGTCGTGGCCCACGTGCTCAGCTACGAGGAGCTCTCCGCCCGTCGGCTGGCCGCCCGGTTCGCCCGGGGCCGCCTCGCCTTCGACCGGGTGAACGCCCTGGGCCTGCGCGAGTACTCCTCCCGACCCCCCGCCGAGCTGATCGAGCTGCTGCGCCGCCACCTCACCCCGACCGGGCTGACCGCGGGCGTGCACGGGGCCATCGCCCTCACCGACGGGCTGATCCACCACCAGGACATCCGGCGGCCGCTCGGCCTGCCCCGGACCGTCCCACCCGAGCGGCTGGTGCCCGCGCTGCGCACGGCCCTGCTCGCTCCCACGCTGCTCGGGGCGCTGCGCGTCCGCGGGGTGCGGCTGGTGGCCACCGACACCGACTGGGCATTCGGACGCGGCCCCGAGGTCCGCGGCCCAGCGGAGGCGGTCCTGATGACCGTGGCCGGACGCCGCGCAGCCGTCGGGGAGCTGTCCGGCCCCGGCCACGGCCTGATCACCCGGCGGGTCGCCCGCCGGCGCTGACCCGGGTCCTCGGACGGGGCGCTCAGCCGCTGGTGCCGAAGCGGGCGACGAACCGGGCCTGACCGCGGGTCTCCACGGCCTGCCGGCGGTAGTGGGTGCGCACGTAGGCCACCGCCCGCGCCGGGGGGAGCCCGTCGAGCACGGCCAGGCAGGCCAGCGCCGTGCCGGTGCGCCCCGTGCCGCCGGCGCAGCCGACCTCCACCCGCTCGGTCACGGCCCGCTCCCACACCTCACGCAGCGCGTCCCGCAGGTCGGCCGGCTCGGCGGGCAGCCGGAAGTCCGGCCAGCGCACCCAGCGGGTCTCCCACGGCACCGGGCACGGCGGGCGGCCGAGCAGGTAGACGCCGAACTGCGGCGACGGGCCGTCGGGGAGCGCCTGCCGCAGCCCACGCCCGCGGATCCGGCGCCCCGAAGGCAGCACCAGCACACCGGGATCGGTGTCGGCCCACGGTCCCATGACGGCACCGTAGGCGGGGGGAGGCGTCCCACGTAACTGGGGCCGTGCCCGGCGTCGGCAGGCCATGAGGCAGGGTGACCGGCGTGAGGCACACCGTCGCCGTCCCGATGCGCTGGTCGGACATGGACGCCTACCAGCACATCAACAACGTGGCCTTCCTCGGCTACTTCGAGATGGCCCGGGTCGACCTCTTCTTCGACCAGCCGACGCACGACGAGGAGACCGGGCTGCGCCGGGGGATCGTCGTCGCCAGCCACGAGATCGCCTACAAGCGGCCGGTGGTCTACGACGCCGAGCCGCTGCAGGTGCAGGTCTGGGTCTCCGGGGTGCGCGCGGCCTCGTTCACCTGCCACTACGAGCTGTTCGACCACGGCGAGCTCGCCGTCACCGGCAGCACGGTGCTGGTGCCGTTCGACTTCGCGCTCAACCGACCACGCCGGCTCACCCCCGAGGAGAAGGCCTTCCTCGCCGCCCACCACGACGACTGACCTCAGCAGCCTCCGCGCCTCATCGCGGGGGAGCGGGCGGTGCGGGGTGGCTCAGCCGGGCAGGACCACGATGCGGGGGACCGGGCGGTCGGGGCCGACGGGCGCTCCGCGGCGGCCGGCCTCCGCGTCGTCCAGCACCCGGACGACGGCGCCCTCGGCCAGCTCGCCGGCGCTGAACACCGCCGCGTTGATCCCGCCCCGCGATGCCAGCGGCTCCACCAGGCGCAGACCGGTGAGCCGCTGCAGGTGTGCGCACGGCGGGCACCGCTTGGTGCCGAACAGCAGCACGTCCCCGACCAGGAAGAACCGGCCCACCAGCGCGGGCAGGGGAACGCCCCGGGTCACCAGGTTGCGTCGGGTCCAGCCGGGGGGCAGGTCACTGCCCAGCTCGGCGGCCACCGCAGCGACGTCGTCGGCGTCGATCAGCGTCGCCTGCTTCTCCTGCTCCGGGTACCGCGCCCAGGTGCCCCCGCCCCGGGCGTAGCGGTCGCCGGCCAGCCCGAGCCCGGGCAGCGCCGTCACCGAGGCGTGGCGGACCATCGGCGCGGCCGCCGTCGGCGCCGTCCAGACCTCCAGCAGCCGGCCGGTCGGCCCGGACGCAGACCGCCCCGGGCCGGCGCCTGCGGGAGGCGCCGACCCGGGGCGGTCGGGGAGCGGCTCGGTCAGCGGTTGCGGCCCGCGGCCAGCCAGGCGCCGCGGAACACCAGGGCGGCGACGCCGGCCTTGACCACGCCACCGAGGATGAACGGGTAGAAGCCGGCCTCCAGCGCCTGGGAGGCGGTCATGCCCGCGCTGACCGCCAGCCACGGCACGCCGACGGCGAACACCACGAGCTGCCCGGCGGCGAACAGCGGCAGCGCCTGCCAGATCTTCCGGTCCGCGCCGCGACGGGCGGCCAGGCCGATCAGGAAGGCGGCCGGGAGGAAGCCGACGACGTAGCCGCCGGTCGCGCCGAAGACGACGTCGAAGCCGCCGCTGGCCTCGGAGTAGAAGGGCAGCCCGACCAGCGCGCACAGCATGTACAGCGCCTGCACCGAGACGCCCCGGACCGGGCCGAGCGCACCTGCGGTGAGCACGACGGCCAGCGTCTGGCCGGTGATCGGCACCGGGGACCCGGGGACCGGCACCGACACCTGCGCGAGCGCTGCGGTCAGCAGCACCCCCAGGGCGACGAGGACGGCGTCCCGCGCGCGGCTGGCCGGCACGAGGTCGGCGAGGACGAGCCGGCGGGACGGCAGCGCGGGCATCGAGGCGGTGGCCACGGGACCTCCTGGAGCGCAGGGGGGGCGCGATCGCCCCCGATCGGGGAGTGAGTCTGCCCTACCGCCGGGCCGGCGTCGCCGCCCGGTCGGCCCGCGGTCGGTCCCTGGTCACGCCTGCAGCCAGACCGCCCCGTCGTTCGGGACGACGCCGTCCGTCACCGGCTCGCTGGCCAGCAGCACCTGCCCCTCCGGGAGCGGCACCGGCCCCCCGGAGAGGTTGAGCAGGCAGACGAGTCCACCGGGCCGGCGGAACGCCAGGCAGCCGTCGGGGGCGGGCAGCCACTCCAGCCCGTCGCCGGTGAACGCGGGGGACCCCCGCCGCAGCCGCAGCGCGGCCCGGTACAGCGACAGCATCGAGTCGGGATCCTGCTCCTGGGCCTGCACGGTCAGGGGTCCCCAGCCCTCCGGCATCGGCAGCCAGGTGTCCGGCGTCGAGGAGAACCCGTAGGAGGGCCGGTCGCCCGACCAGGGCACCGGCACCCGGCAGCCGTCGCGGCCCCGCTCGGTGCGCCCGGAGCGCTCCCAGATCGGGTCCTGCAGCACCTCGTCGGGCAGGTCGACGTCGGGCATGCCGAGCTCGTCGCCGTTGTAGACGTAGGCGACGCCGGGCAGCGCCAGCTGCAGCAGCGCCGCCGCCCGCGCCCGGCGGGTGCCGACCTCGCCGCCGCCGTAGCGGGTGACGTGCCGCGGCCGGTCGTGGTTGGAGAGCACCCAGCAGGCCGGCGCGGGGGTGTCGGCCACCGTCGCCAGCGAGTGCACGACCGCGCTGCGCAGCTCCGCGACGTCCCACTCGGCGATGAGCAGCCGGAAGTTGAACGCCAGGTGCAGCTCGTCGGGGCGCAGGTACCGGGCCAGCCGCTCGTCGTCGAAGACCCAGACCTCGCCGACGGCCATCCGGTCGGGGTACCGGTCGAGCACGGCACGCACCCGCTGGTGCAGCTGGTGCACGTGTTCCTGGTCGAACCGCAGGTCGCCCGGGCCGTCGTCGGCGAACAGGCCGGTGTCCTCGGCCGGCACCATGTCCGGCAGCCCGGCCGGCTTGGCCATCCCGTGCGCCACGTCGATCCGGAAGCCGTCCACCCCGCGGTCCAGCCAGAAGCGCAGCGTCTCCTCCAGGTCGGCGACCACCTCGGGGTTGCCGTAGTCCAGGTCGGGCTGCTCCGGGGCGAACAGGTGCAGGTACCACTGACCGTCGGGGACCCGGGTCCAGGCCGGCCCGCCGAACACCGAGGGCCAGTTGTTCGGCGGCTCGGCACCGCCGGGCCCCCGGCCGTCGCGGAAGAAGTACCGGTCCCGGGCGGGGGAGCCGGGCGGGGCGGCCAGCGCCTCGGCGAACCACTCGTGGTCGTGCGAGCTGTGGTTGGGCACCAGGTCGATGGTCACCCGGATGCCGCGGGCATGGGCGTCGGCCAGCAGGGCGTCGAAGTCGGCGAGGTCGCCGAACACCGGCTCCACGTCGCGCGGGTCGGCGACGTCGTAGCCGTGGTCGTGCATCGGCGAGGGGTAGAACGGCGTGATCCACAGGGCGTCGACGCCGAGCTCGGCGAGGTGGGGCAGCCGGGACCGGATGCCGGCCAGGTCGCCCACGCCGTCGCCGGTCTCGTCGGCGAAGCTGCGCACGTAGACCTGGTAGAAGACCGCCTCCCGCCACCAGTCGGCGTCAGTGCTGGGTGTTGTCGGGACGCTGGTCACCAGGCTCCTCGGTGGTCGTGGCAGGTGCGGCCCCCTCCAGAGGCTCGCGCCGAGCCTGCGAGGCGTGAGGAGGAGGGGGTCCTTACCGGTTCTGCATGCTGTGTGCCGCCATGACCAGGTAACCCCACAACGTCGCGTCCTGCTCGTCGGTGAGCTCCAGGGAGTCGACGGCGTCGCGCATGTGCCGCAGCCACGCGTCCCGGGCGGCCTCGTCGACGGCGAAGGGCGCGTGCCGCATGCGCAGCCGCGGGTGCCCGCGGTTCTCCGAGTAGGTGGTCGGCCCGCCCCAGTACTGCTGGAGGAACATCCGCAACCGGGTCTCCGCGCCCTCCCAGTCGTCGGCGGGGTACATCGGCCGCAGCACCGGGTCCTCGCGCACCCCGGCGTAGAACCGGGCGACGAGCGCCCGGAAGGTGGGCTCGCCGCCGACCTCGTCGTAGAAGGTGCGTGCCGAGGGCAGTGACCGGCTGGTCTCGCTCATGCCGTCGATCGTCCCTCAGCAGGGTCGTCGCGGGGCGCGCGGCCGGTGTCACCCCCGCCACGTCCGGGCCGGGTGCGGTGCAGGCCCACCAGGGGCCCGGCGAGGGCGACCAGCCCGATCCCCCCGGTCAGGGCGACCACGGTGCCCGGCGCGAGCACCTCGGCGCCCAGGCCGGCCAGCACCACGCCGAGCCCCTGCACGCCGGACAGGCCGGCCACCGCGACGCCGAACGCCCGCCCGCGGTAGGCGCTCGGCACCGCCTGCACGAACGCCACGTTCAGCGGGATGCTGCTGGCCCCGCCGACCCCGGCGACGAACAGCAGCACCAGGACGACGACGTACGCGGCCGACCCCGTGCCCAGCCACAGCGGGGTGAGGCCGGCCAGCAGCACCCCGGTCAGCGAGAGCACCAGCAGCGGCACCAGGAGCCGGTCCCGCACGTGCGGCGGGCAGAAGCGGCCCACCAGCAGCCCACCGAGCGCGGTGCCGGCCGGGTTGGCGGCCAGCAGCAGGCCCGCGGCGGCGGCGGTGCCCTGCAGTTGCAGCGCCCACGGGGTGGCGATCCCCTCCGGGGCGTTGATGAACAGCGCCCCCACCCACAGCACCGTGACGATCGCCAGCAGCCGCGGGGAGCGGGCGATGAACCGCAGGCCGCCGGCGGTGTCCCGCCAGATCGACCCGACCTCCTCCTCGGCCGCCGGCGCGGGCCGGCGCCGCAGGCCGCGGGTCAGCCAGAGCGCGGAGACGGCGAAGGTGCCGGCGTTGATCAGCAGGGCCGCCGAGGGGGACAGCGCGGTGATCAGCGCACCGCCGAGCAGGAAGCCGATCAGCTGGCTGGCCTGCGACGCGACGCCGGTCAGCGAGGTGCCCACCGCGTAGCGGTCGCCCTCCAGGACATCGGCCATCAGTGCCGAGCGGGCCGCCTCGAACGGCGGGGCGCACAACGCCACGACCAGCAGCAGGGCCAGCAGCACCGGCAAGGGCGTCCCCGGGACGGCCATCGCGGCGACGAGCACGGCGCGGGCGACGTCGCTGGCGATGAGCACCCGGTGCCGCGGGAACCGGTCGGCGAGCGAGGCCAGCACCGGCCCGACCAGCACCCAGGGCAGGTAGCTGATGGCGAAGGTGATCGCCGACAGCAGCGCGGAGTCGGTGCGCTGGTAGACCAGCACGGTCAGCGCGACCCGGGCGAGTTCGTCGCCGATCGTGGACAGCGTGAAGGAGCCGAACAGCGGCCGGAACTCGGCGACCGCGAAGACCTGCCCGAAGGTGGCCGGCCGATCGGCGGGGGTGTCCCGGTCGGGACGCCGGCGGCTCAGCGGGTGCCTGCGCCCGGGCCGGCGCTCATCCCCAGCAGGGGGAGCGGGGTGCGGATGCCCTCGGCCGCGAAGCGCTCCTTGAGCCGCTGCCGCAGCTCGCGGGCGACCTGCCACTGGACGGCGTTGGTGGTGCGCACCTGCACCCGCAGGACGACGCCCTCGGTGGTGATCTGCTCGACGCCGAGGGACTCCGGCTCGCCGAGGAAGACCTCGGCCCACTCCTCGTCGGCGGCCATCGCGTCGGCGACCTCCTGCATGACGGCGCGGCAGCGTTCGAGGTCGGTGTCGTGCGCGACCGGCATGTCGATGACCACCTGGGCGAAGCCCTGACTGCGGTTGCCCACCCGGAGCACCTCGCCGTTGCGGACGTACCAGACCACGCCGTTGATGTCGCGCAGCCGGGTGATCCGCAGGCCGACGGCCTCGACCGTGCCGCTGGCCTCGCCCAGGTCGACGACGTCCCCGACGCCGTACTGGTCCTCGAGGATGATCCCGATCCCGGCGATGAAGTCCTTCACCAGGTTCTGGGCGCCGAAGCCGAGCGCGACGCCGATCACCCCGGCGCTGGCCAGGATCGGCGCCAGGTTGACCCCCACCTCACCGAGCACCAGGACGACGGCGATGCCGAGCACCGCGAAGGACGCGCAGCTGCGCAGCACCGACCCGATCGCCTCGGCCCGCTGGGTCCGCCGGGCGGCGATCAGCTCCACGCCGTCGGGGTCGGCCTGCCGCGCGCGGTTGCGCCACGGCCGCAGGACCGTCGGGACGGCGCCGCTGGCGGTGCGGTCGGTCAGCCGGTGGATCGCCCGGTTGAGCAGCAGTCGGACCACGGCGGCCACCAGCACGATCAGCAGGATCCGGGCCGGCCGGCCGACGATCGTGTCGGCGTTGGCGGCCAGCCAGTCCAGCCCGGTCCACTCCCACAGGCGCGCGCAGAGCGATCCCGCGTCCTCCGCGCAGGCGGGAGTCGGTGCCCCTGCGTCGGCCGCCGTGACCGTGAGTGTGCCGTTCATTGCGGACAGTCTCGCAGGTTGGTTGTGGCCCGTCGATCACCCGGACGACGTCGTTCCGTGTGTCGTCTCCGCTGGTCAGCCGCCGGTGTGCGGCTGCTGAGCCCGGGTCAGCCCGGTGTGCGCGGCCAGGAACGCCAGCTGGTCCGCGGCCAGGCCCACGGTGCGGCTCACCGCACGGGCGCCGTGCCCCACCGACAGCTCCCGCCGCAGCACGACCGGCGCCTCGGCGGTGGTGGCGTGCTGCAGTGCGGCGGCGAGCTTGCGCGCGTGCAGCGGGTCGACCCGGGTGTCGGACTCGAAGGTCGTGAAGAGCACCGCGGGGTAGGCGGTGCCCTCGACCACCCGGTGGTAGGGCGAGTAGCCCAGCAGCCAGCCCAGCTCCTCGGGGTCCGCGGCGGTGCCGTACTCGTCGTTCCAGGTGCGGCCGAGCCCGAACAGCTCGTACCGCACCATGTCCAGGAGCGGCGCGCTGCACACGACGGCGGCGACCAGGTCCGGGTGCTGGGTCGTCATCGCGCCGACCAGCAGCCCGCCGTTGGAGCCGCCCATCACGGCCAGCTGCGCCGGCGTCGTCCACCCGGTGGCGATCAGGTGCTGCGCGGCGGCGGCGAAGTCGTCGAAAACGTTCTGCTTGCGCTCGCGCATCCCCGCGCGGTGCCACTCCTCGCCGTGCTCGGAGCCGCCGCGCAGGTTCGCCACCACCCACACGCCGCCGGCCGCGACCCAGGACAGCGCCTGCGCGCTGTAGGCGGGGGTGAGCGAGACGTTGAAGCCGCCGTAGCCGTAGAGGACCGTCGGTCGCGGGGAGTCCGGCGTCCCCGTCCCCGAGAGCACGAACAGGTGCACGGGGGTGCCGTCGGCCGACGTCGCGTGGGTCTCCACGACGCGCACGTCGGGCACCGGGCCGGTGACCGGCGCCTGCTCGTGCGTCGTCAGCGCGGTCGGGTCGGCGGCGTCCCAGCGCAGCACCGAGGGCGGGGTGGCGAAGTCGGTGAAGCCGACCCACGCCGTCGTCCCGCCCTCGGGGGGAGCGCTCACGCCGGAGACGCTGCCCGGGCGCAGGTCGGTCACCTCGGCCAGCCGGCCCGACCCGTCCCCGGCCCACAGCGAGAGCCGGTCGGTGGCGTCCACGGCGTGCACCGCGAGCACCCGCAGGTCGCCGTCCGGACCGTCGACGAGCGCGACGTCGGAGAGCACGCCGTCGTCGGCCTGCCCGATCACCTCGGTCCAGGCCTCCGGCGCCCAGCCGGCCGGGTCGGCCGGGTCGGCGACGGCGAGCCGGCCGCGGGGAGCGTCCCGGTCGGAGTGCAGCCACAGCCGGCCGTCGCGGGCCACCCAGGCGGTCAACTGCGCGTCGACCCCCACCTGCAACGGGCGCAGCCGGCCGTCCCCGGCGAGGTCGGCCAGCCACACGTCGTCCCGGGGTGCGGTGCCCACCGAGGCGGAGACGACCAGCCAGCGGCCGTCGGCGCTGGTGCGCGCGCCGAAGTAGGTCGAGGGATCGCTGCCCTCGCCGTGCACCAGGACGTCGGTGTCCGGGTCGGTGCCCACGCGGTGGCGCCACACCCGGCGGTGGAACTGCTCCTCGCCCGCGGGCACCAGCTCGGGGGCCAGTCGGCGGACGTAGTAGAGCTCCGCACCGCCGGGCAGCCAGCCGACGGGGGAGTAGCGGCAGCGGTCGATCGGGCCCTCGAGCAGCTCGCCCGTGCCGACGTCCAGGACGAACAGCTGCGACTCCTCGTCGCCACCGACGGAGACCTGGTAGGCGAGCCGGTCGCCCTCCCAGGACGGCGACCAGGCGTCCAGCGTGGTCGTGCCGGCCGGGTCCAGCGCCGTCGGGTCGACCAGCACCCGCACACTGCCGTCGGGCTCGGTGACCCGCAGGACCGCGTGCTCCTGGCCGGGGTCGCGCCGGGTGGAGAACGCCCGGCCGCGGCGCCACACCGGGATGCCCACCGCGCCGGCGTGCACCAGCTGGGCCAGCCGATCGGCGAAGGCCGGGCGCTCAGGGAGGCTGCCGAGCAGCTGTGCGGCGAGCTCGTCCTGGGCCGCGGCCCAGGTGGCGGTGCGGTCGTCGGCGGGGTCCTCCAGCCACCGGTAGGGGTCGGCGACCCGGTGACCGTGCAGGTCCTCGACCAGGTCCAGGCGGGGGGCATCGGGGTAGCGCACGCGGCGACGGTAACCGCCCGGACGGCGGCGCCCGAGGGGTCGCTGCCCGTTACCACACGTCGACAGGGCACTATGAGGCGACCCAGGGCCTCTCGAAGCCGTCGGGAGCCCGGGGCCCTCGGAGGTGTCCCGTGTCGATCACCGCACTCGGGTCGTCGTCCGCGCCCGCACCCAAGGGCCCGGCCGCCGACCCCCTCCCCGGTCCGCGCGCGCCCGTCCCGGCGCAGGTCACGACCGCCGCCACGCTGCTCCTGAACGCCACCTACGAGCCGTTGTGCGTGGTCTCCAGCCGCCGCGCGATCGTGCTCGTGCTGACGGCCAAGGCAGAGCCGGTGGACGTCACCGAGGACCTCGTCCACGCCGAACGGCTGGCCGTCGCCGTCCCGGTCGTCGTCCGGCTGACCCGCTACGTGCGGGTGCCCTACCCGGTGCAGGTGCCGCTGTCGCGCCGCGCGGTGTTCACCCGCGACGGCTCGATCTGCGTCTACTGCGGCGGGTCGGCCACCAGCATCGACCACGTGGTGCCGCGCAGCCGGGGCGGCACCCACACCTGGGACAACGTGGTGGCCGCGTGCCGCCGGTGCAACCACACCAAGGCCGACCGGTCGCTGGCCGAGCTGGGGTGGACGCTGCCCTACCCGCCGGGGGCGCCCAACGGCGCGGCCTGGCGGCTGCTCGGACACCGCACGGTCGACCCGCGCTGGCGCACCTGGCTGGGCATGGCGGAGTCCGTCAGCGCGTGAGGGTCGGCCGTCCAGTCCTGGCGGATTGTGGCGCGATGGGGCTCTCGGCACGGCGAGGGATGACGGCGCGGGGGAGGGCGTCCGGCGTCGGGTTGTCAGGAGCTGATGAACGGGCGGTGGATTCACGCCACCCTGGTCCCCTTTCGTCCCACGCGCCCCATGCTGTGTGTCGCGTGTGCGGCCCGCGCGGCGGGCGCCCGTAGGTTCCCGCTGCAGACAGCGCCGCCCGGGCGCTGCCGTCGCCGGAAGGTGTCCTCATGACCACGCCCACGTCCCGCAGGTCGCTCCGGCGCCTGGGTCTCCTCGGGGCCGCGTCCGCGTCCCTCGTCGTCGGGATCGCGCCCGCCGCGAGCGCCGCGACCGACGTCCGCATCCCGCTCGCCCCGCCGGAGGTCGCGATCGGTGGCTTCCCGGTCGAGAACTTCGCGGGCGTCATGGACCCGATGGACGACACCGCCACGCGGACACCGGTGCCGGCCCAGTACGGCGACGACCTCACCATCACGCTGCCCGCGGAGCTGGACCCCGCCACCGCCGTCGTCGAGCTGATCTTCGACAACGACGGCGACGGCACGCCCGAGAAGACCTACACCACGGACCCCGCGGGCACCTACCCGCTGTCCGTCACCCAGGCGACCCAGACCCTGACGATCACCCTGCCGGCCGACGACGGCACCAACGGCCCCGGGGCCGAGCTGCTGGTCACCGGCCTCACCACCGGGCTGAGCGGGGGTTTCGTCGTCGACGACCTCGTCTACCTGCTTGCCCTGGACACGACCGCGCTTGCCCAGGTCGACCTCGCGCCGCTGCTGCTGGCCGGGTCGCAGGTTCCCTGTGCCATCACCTCGGCCACCGCCTGCCCGTTCCCGACCCCGGTCACCTCGGGTTCGACGGTCACCCTCGAGCTGCCCACCCCCTCGCTGCTGCGCGACCTCGGGCTCACCGACCTGACCGGCACCGAGGTCGGCCTCCAGCCGCTGGACGCCGCCGGCCTGCCGACGGGCACCGCCGTGGCGCTCGCCACGACCATCAGCGGGTCGACCGCGACGTTCGTCGTCCCGGCCGAGACCGCCGCCGGCGCCTACGGCCTCGTGGTCGTGTCGCCGGTCGGCACCACCGGCGCCTCGGTCCTCGCCGTCCAGCTGGAGGTCGTCGCTCCGGACGCCGTCGCCGCGCCGGTCGCGCCGACCGAGCCGGCTGCGCCGACCGTCGTCAACGCCGGGCTGCAGTCCAACACCGGTGTCGAGGCCGTCGAGACCGGCTCCACCGGCACCGTGGCGGTCGCTGCGGGCGCCGGGCTGCTGCTCCTCGCGGGTGCCGGCGGCGTCGCCGTCGCCCGCAACCGTCGCCGCCCCGCGGTCGAGGGCGGGACGTGCGGCGCCTGATCCGGCCCGGCGGGCGCGCCTCCGCGGTCGTGGCGGTCGCTGCCGTCGCGACCGCGGGGAGCGCGCTGCTCAGCGTCGGTCTGACCGGCGGTGGGCACGCCGTCGCGGCCACCGGGTCCTCGGACCCGGTGGCCGCGGCCACGCCCACGGCGGCGCCCCCGGCCGAGGAGGCCCAGCCGACGCTCCCTCCGGAGGGCGTGGCGCTGCCCACGCCCTCCTCGGACGTGCACCTGGTGATCGACGGGCTGGACCTGGACCTGCCGGTGCTGCCGCTGACTCCCCGCCGTGGGGTGATCAACCCGCCGACGCTCACCGCCGCCTACTGGATCGAGCCCTACGGCGACCCGGTCGGCTCGGCCGAGCAGGCGGACAACACCCTCTACCTGGCCGCCCACTCGACCGGCACCGGGGAGTACGGGTTCGACCCGCTGATGGCCTCCGGAGGCGGGGGCAGCACCCTCGGCCCCGGCGACGTCGTGGAGGTCAGCACCCCGACGGGCCAGGTCAGCTACACCGTGCAGCGCACCCAGCGGTACGCCAAGGGGGAACTGCCGGAGGCGACCGAGGTGTGGGAGGCCTCGCCCGGGCGGCTGGTGCTCATCACCTGCTTCCAGCGCGGCGGCGGCCGGTCCTCGACCGAGAACCTCGTGGTCTTCGCCGAGTCCTGACCGGGCGGGTCCGGTCAGGTCACCCGGGCCCGCTCGGTCGGGTAGCCGGTCCAGCTCTCTGCGGCCAGCACGGTGCGCAGCCGGTCCATCGCGTCCCAGACGTCGACGAACCGGGTGTAGAGCGGCGCGGGCCCCAGGCGCAGCCGGTCCGGCGTCCGGAAGTCCGGGACGACGCCGCGGTCGATCAGCCCCTGGGTGAGCTGCCAGGCGGCCGGGTGGGCGAGGCTCACGTGCGCGCCCCGGCGGGCGGCGTCCCGCGGGCTGGCCACGGCGACGCCGTGGTCCGCGAGCCAGGCGTCGGCCAGCGCGACGACCAGGTCGGTCAGCGCCCGGCCCTTCGCCGCGATGCGGTCCACCCCGGCTTCCGCGGTGATCCGGACGCCGACCTCCACCGCGGCCATCGCGATCACCGGCGGCGTGCCGACGGCGAAGCGGTCGATGCCCTCGGCCGGGTCGTAGGCAGGGCCCATGGTGAACTGGTCCCGCGCCCCGAACCACCCCCAGATCGGCTGGCGCAGCTGCTCCTGCAGCTCGCGCCGCACGTAGAGGAACGCCGGGGCGCCCGGGCCGCCGTTGAGGTGCTTGTAGGTACAGCCGACGGCGAGGTCGGCGCCGGCCGCGGTCAGCTCCGCCGGCACCGCACCGGCCCCGTGGCTGAGGTCCCACAGCACCAGCGCGCCCGCGTCCCGCGCCAGCCGGGTGACCTCCGCGATGTCGACCAGGGCACCGGAGCGGTACGCCACCTGGGAGAGCACCACCACCGCCACCCGCTCGTCGAGCGCCGCGGCCAGCACGTCCAGGTCCAGCCCCTCGTCGACGTGCGCCCCGACCTCCCGGACGGTCTTCCCGCGCTGCCCGGCGACCCCGGCGACGACGTACCGGTCGGTGGGGAAGTCGTCGGCGCAGCAGACCAGCACGTCGCGCTCGGGGCGGGCGTCGGCGGCGGCGACCAGCAGCTTGTAGAGGTCGACGCTGGTGGTGTCCGAGATCAGCACCTCACCCGGCCGGGCACCCAGCACCCCGGTGGCCAGCAGGTCGCCGATCCGGCGGGCCTGCCCGATCCAGTCGGCCCACGAGCCGACCAGGCCGGCACCCCACTGCTGCTCGACCACGCGGGCGACGGCGGCCGGGGTCTCCCGCGGCAACCGGCCCAGCGAGTTGCCGTCCAGGTACAGCAGCCGGTCGGGGCCCTCGTTGCCGGCGCCGTCGTCGGTGCCGGTGAAACGGGCGCGGAAGCCGGCCAGGGGATCGGCGGCGTCGGCCGCGGCAGCTGCGGCGCGGGAGAGGTCCACGGCCCGATCCTGCCCCGCGTTGGCTAGCGTCCGACCGTGACCTCCGCGCGCGGGACGCAGCTGCACGACCTCACGGCCCTGGAGCAGGCCGCCGCCGTCCGGGCCCGGGAGGTGAGCCCCACCGAGCTGGTCGACGCCGCGCTGGCCCGGGTCGAGGCGCTCGACCCCGGGCTCGGCGCCTTCATCACGGTCACCCCCGAGCGGGCCCGGGCGGCCGCGGCCGCCGCCGACCGGGCGGTGCTGGCCGGCGCCGAGCTGCCCCCGCTGTTCGGCGTCCCCACCGCGATCAAGGACCTGGCCAACACCGCCGGCGTGCGCACCACCTTCGGGTCCGCGCTGCTGGCCGACTTCGTGCCCGAGGTCGACGACGCCGTGGTCACCGCCCTGTCCTCCGCGGGCACGATCAGCCTCGGCAAGACCAGCACGCCGGAGTTCGGCTTCCCCTGCTACACCGACAACGACCTGGTCGGGCCGGCCCGCTGCCCCTGGGACCCGGAGCTGCTGGCCGGTGGTTCCAGCGGCGGCGCCGCGGTGGCGGTGGCGGCCGGGATGGTGCCGTTCGCGCACGGCTCGGACGGCGGTGGTTCGATCCGCATCCCGGCCGGCATCAACGGGCTGGTGGGGGTCAAGCCCAGCCGCGGCCGGGTGAGCAACGCCCCGCTGGGCAGCGAGGTGACCGGGCTGGGCGTGCAGGGTCCGTTGGCCCGCACGGTCCGCGACGCCGCCGCGGTGCTCGACGCGATCGCCGGCCCGGTGCCCGGCGATCCGTACTGGGCGCCGCCGCTGCCGCCGGGGGAGACCTTCCTCGGTGCGGCCGAGCGCCCGCCGGGGCGGCTGCGGATCGGCCGGTACCTGGACTCGGGCATGCCCGGTGCCGACCTGGACCCGCAGGTGCGCGCCGCGTTCGAGGACGCCTCCGCGCTGCTGTCCGGGTTGGGCCACGAGGTCGAGGACCTGCCCGCCCCACCGCTGACCGCGGGGGTGTTCCCGGCATTCGAGGTGGTGTGGGCGCTGTCGGCCACCACCCTGCCGGTGGCCGAGGCCCAGGTGCACCGGCTGCGCCCGCTGACCCGCTTCCTCCGCGAGCGCGGCCTGGCCCTGTCGGCCCGCGACGCGATGGAGGCGATGTTCACCCTCCGCGTCTTCGCCCGCCGCTTCGTCCAGGCGACCAGCGGCTTCGACGTCCTGCTGGCCCCGGTCTGCACCCTGCCGCCCCGGCCGGTGGGCTGGTTCGACGGCCCCGCCGACGGGCTGGACCCCGGCGAGGCGGACTTCGAGCGGCAGAAGCGCTACGCCGCGTTCCCCGCCGTCTACAACGTGACCGGGCAGCCGGCGCTGAGCGTGCCGCTGTGGTGGACCCCCGAGGGGCTGCCCATCGGCACGATGCTGGTCGGCCGCCCGGCGGAGGAGACGACGCTGCTGTCGCTGGCCGCGCAGCTGGAGGAGGCCCGGCCCTGGGCGCACCGGCACCCGGCCACCTGGTGACCGCGCGGCTGCCGGGCCGCTGACCCGGGCTCCCGGTAGATTGGCGCCATGCCCTGGTACGAGACCGTGTTGATCTATGCGGCCATCCCGCTGGTGGTGTACCTGCTGTTCTGGGCGGTGACCATCCTCCCCGGCCGCGGCAAGGACCGGACGCGGTACAAGCCCGGCCAGCCCTGGGACCACGAGCCCGTCTGGTATGAGCCGCACCCCGATGTCCCCGGCGTCCACGGTGGGCACGGCGACGACGACCCGGCCGACCACAGCAGCGCCGGCGACCACGGCCGGCGCGGGCTGGGGGCGACCGCCGCGGCGCTGGCCATCGGTCAGCACCCGCACGAGGCGCCCGTGCCGCAGCGCACCGCTGCCGGCGGCGCCCGGGGCACCTGGTGACCCGGGCCGTGCCGCTGCCCCACCCCACCCGCCGTCCCCTGCCGACCGGAGGCACCCGCTGATGTCGACGCAGCACCTCGACGCCGGCCCCAGCGCCAGCCAGGACACGATCAACACCGCCGTGGCCGAGCCGGGCCCCGGCCCGTTCAGCTACTCCGACCTGGCCCGGCTGGACGAGGCGCTGACCATGTCCTCCCGGGAGACCGGGCTGCGGTTCACGCTGTACGTCGGTGACCTGGGCAGCGACACCCGCAGCACCGCCGAGAGCCTGCACGCCCGCGCGGGCGGAGACACCTCGATCGGGGTGCTGGTCGCGCTCTCGCCCGGTCAGCGGGTGGTGGAGATCGTGACCGGGTCGGCGGCGGCCCGCCGGCTGCCGGACCGCGCCTGCGCGCTGGCCGTGCTGGCGATGACCAACCGACTGGGCTCCGGTGACCTGACGGGCGCGATCGTCAACGGCCTGCGGCAGATGTCCGACGCCGCCGGCCACCCGCACCGCCGTGAGGACAACGTCCCGCGCGGGATCGCCACCGCCCACTGAAAGAGGTCGGAGGACCCCGTCCCCCTCGGCCTTCGCACGCTCAGGCCGAGCCTCTGGACGGGGACTGAACGCCAGCGGCCCAGAACTCTCCTCGAGTTCTGGGCCGCTGGCGTTCAGTGCTCCGCTCAGCCGGCGGACGGCGTCCCGGCGGCGGCGTCCCGGGCACGGGCCCGGAGCGCACGGGCCACGCCGTCACGGCCCTCGCTGACCAGCCGGCGCAGCGCGGCCGGGTGGCCGGGGTCGGCCAGCCACTGGTCGGCGGTGGCCACCGTCTGCTCCTCGATCACCTTCGGGAAGAGGTACTCGACGGCGTTCTTGGCGATCTCGCCGGGCCGGCGGTCCCAGACGCCCCGGATGTCGGCGAAGTACCGCTCGACGTAGGGGCGGGTGAGCTCCTGCTGGGCCGGCTGCCAGAAGCCGGCGACCATCGCCTCGTGCACCGCGTTCGGGATCGACTCGTCGGTGAACGCCCGCTCCCAGGTCTCGGCCTTGGCCTCCGCGGTGGGCCGGAGCGCTCGGGCGGTCGCGGCGCGGCGGACACCGGTGGCGGTCGCGTCACGCGCGGCCTCCGCGTCGATCTCCGCATCACCGGCGGCACCCATCGCGACCAGCCCGTGCAGGAACGCCCACCGGGCGTCGGCGTCGACCGCCAGACCCTCGACCACCCGCGAACCGTCGAGCAGCCCGCGCAGCGCGGCGGCGTGCTCCTCGGTGCGGGCGGCGGCAGCGAGCGTGCGCGACCACTGCAGCTGCGTGTCGCTGCCGGGTGCGGCACTGCCGAGCGACGCCAGGGCCTTGTCGCCCAGCTGCGCCCAGCCGGTCGGCGCCCAGGCCGGGTCGGCGTAGGAGGCGAGCGCGGTCTGCACGCGTGCCAGCAGCGACTGCACGACGCTGATCTCGCTCTCGGCGTCGACCCCGGCCAGCACCAGCTGCACCCAGTCGCGGGCCGCCAGCTCACCGTCCCGGGTCATGTCCCACGCCGCCGACCAGCACAGCGCCCGCGGGAGCGAGTCCGGGATGGCGCCGATCTGCTCGCGCAGGGTGGCGAGCGAGCCCTCGTCCAGGCGGAGCTTGGCGTAGGTGAGGTCGTCGTCGTTGACCAGCACCAGGTCCGCGGCCGGGTGGCCGACCAGCTCGGGCACCTCGGTGCGGGCGCCGTCGACGTCCAGCTCGACCCGGTGCGCGCGGGTGAGCCCGTCGGGGCCGCTGGTGTACAGCCCGACCGCCAGCCGGTGCCGGCGCAGCACGGGGTGCTCGGGCACCGCGGTCTGCTCGATGGCGAACGCGGAGTACCGGCCCGAGTCATCGAGGGTGAACACCGGGCGCAGGGTGTTGACCTGGCTGGTCTGCAGCCACTGCGCCGACCAGTCGGACAGGTCGCGCCCCGATGCCTCGGAGAGCTCGGTGAGCAGGTCGTCGAGGGTGGTGTTGCCGTACTCGTGCTTGCGGAAGTACCGGCGCACCCCGGCCAGGAAGTCGTCCTGCCCGACGTAGGCCACCAGCTGCTTGAGCACCGAGGCGCCCTTGGCGTAGGTGATGCCGTCGAAGTTCACCTCGACCGCGGCGACGTCGACCATGTCCGCGGCGATCGGGTGGGTGGAGGGCAGCTGGTCCTGCGCGTAGGCCCAGGACTTCTCGGTGTTGGCGAACGTCGTCCACGCGGTCGTGTACTCGGTGGCCTCGGCCTGGCAGAGCGTGGAGATGTAGGTGGCGAAGGACTCGTTGAGCCACAGGTCGTCCCACCAGCGCATGGTGACCAGGTCGCCGAACCACATGTGCGCCAGCTCGTGCAGGATCGTCTCCGCCCGCCGCTCGTAGCGGGCACGGCTGGTCTTGGACCGGAAGACGTAGTCCTCCAGGAAGGTTACGCAGCCGGCGTTCTCCATCGCCCCGGCGTTGAACTCCGGCACGAAGAGCTGGTCGTACTTGTCGAACGGGTACGGGTAGTCGAACACCCGGTGGTAGAAGTCGAAGCCGGCCTTGGTGACGGCGAAGATCGCCTCGGCGTCCAGGTGCTGGGCCAGCGAGGCCCGGCAGTAGACGCCCAGCGGGATGCCGTCGTGCAGGTCGGTGACCCGGGCGTAGGGGCCGGCCACCAGGGCCACCAGGTAGGTGGAGATCCGCTTGGTCGGGGTGAAGTGCACCAGCTGGGAGCCGCCCTCACCCGCCTCGATCGTGCGGTCGCCGGTGTTGCTGACGACCTGCCAGTCGAACGGCGCCGTGACGTGCACGGTGAAGGTCGCCTTCAGGTCGGGCTGGTCGAAGCAGGTGAACATCCGCTTCGCCTCGGCCGGCTCGAAGTGCGAGTACAGGTAGACCTGCCCGTCCTCCGGGTCGACGAAGCGGTGCAGGCCCTCCCCGGAGCGGGAGTACCGGCAGTCGGCGTCGACGACCAGTTCGTTGGTCTCGGCCAGGCCGGGCAGCGGGAGGCCGCCCTCGGGCGTGTAGGTGCTCACGTCGAGCTCGACGCCGTTGAGGGTGGCCGAGCGGACCCGGTCGGCGACCAGGTCGACGAAGGTGTCGGCGCCGGGCGTCCGGGCGGAGAACTGGATGGTGGTGACCGAGCGGAACGTCTCCTCGCCCGGGCGGCCGGCGCCGTCGGTCACGTCGAGGGCCAGGTCGTAGCTGGAGACCGACAGCAGCGCGGCGCGAGCCGCGGCGTCGTCACGAGTCAGGTTGGGAACTGCCACGCCCGGGAGCTTCCCACGTGGCGCCGACGGTTCGCGCCGGGGTGCCGGGGGGAACAAGCCGACCGCGGCCGGACTTGCTGGCGCGCGGAGGACCCCGTCAGCTGGCGGGGTCGACAGACGACCGGAGGGACACCCACCGATGACCGAGGCAGTGCAGAGCGCTCCCGTGACGGCACGCGTCGACTTCTACTTCGACCCGCTGTGCCCCTGGGCGTGGCTGACCAGCCGCTGGGTGCTGGAGGCGGCCAAGGTCCGTGACATCGACCTGCACTGGCACGTGATGTCGTTGTCGGTGCTCAACCGCGGCCGGGACCTGCCCGAGGAGTACCGCGACACGATGGCCAAGGCCATCGGCCCCGTGCGGGTGCTCGTGGCCGCGGCGCAGCAGCACGGGGAGGGCGTGCTGGGCGACCTCTACACCGCGATGGGCACGCTGCGGCACCATGACGGCCTGGACATCGAGGACGTCATCGCCCCGGCCCTGGAGCGGGTCGGGCTGCCGGCCGAGCTCGCCGAGGCCGCGGGCTCCACCGAGTACGACGAGGCACTGGAGAAGAGCCACCACGCGGGCATGGACCCGGTCGGCGACGACGTCGGCACGCCGGTCATGCACATCGACGGGGTCGCGTTCTTCGGCCCGGTCATCAGCAAGGTGCCCACCGGTGAGGACGCCGGCAAGGCGTTCGACGGCGCCGTCCTGCTGGCCAACCTGCCCGACTTCTGGGAGCTCAAGCGCACCCGCACCGCAGGCCCGGACATGTCCTCGGTGCCCGCCGACGCCCTGGAGCTGCGCGGCACCCGCTGAGGAAGGACCCCGTCCTCCTCACCCCGCGCACGCTCGGGGCGAGCCTCTGGACGGGGCCGGGACGACGGGGTGCGGCATCCTGGGCCGATGGCGCACCCCGTCCGTCAGCGGATCTTCATCACCGGTGCCAGTGCGGGCCTCGGCCAGGGCATGGCCCGGCAGTTCGCCGCCCGCGGCCGGGACCTGGTGCTGGTCGCCCGCCGGCTCGACCGGCTCACCGAGCTGCGTGACGAGCTGGCCGCGCAGCACCCGGGCATCCGGGTGGTGGTCGGGGAGCTGGACGTCGACGACCCGGACGCCGTCGCCGACGTCGTGCCCCGGCTGGCTGCCGAGCTGGGCGGGATCGACCGGTTCATCGCCAACGCAGGCCTGGGCAAGGGCGTCCCGGTCGGCGCCGGCGGCGCCCGGCCCAACCGGCAGGTGCTGGTCACCAACGTGCTCGGCACGCACGCCTGCTGCGAGGCGGCCGTCGCGCTGTTCCGCGCCCAGGGCGCCGGGCACCTGGTGGTGATCTCCTCGGTCGCCGGGGTGCGGGGGATGGGTGGCAGCCGGACGGCCTACGCCACCTCCAAGGCCGCCGACGCCGTGCTCGCCGAGGGCATCCGGGCGGACCTGCTGGGCGACCGGCGCACCCGCGGCATCCGGGTCAGCACCATCCACCCGGGGTTCATCGAGACCGACATCAACGTCGGCCGCCGCGGCCCCTTCACCGTCGACCTCGCCACCGGCGTCACCGCCCTGACCGCGGCGATCGAGCGGGAGCCGGTGCGCGCCTACGTGCCCGAGTGGCCGTGGCGCCCGATCGCCGGCCTGCTGCGCGTGCTGCCGCTGCCGCTGGTCCGCCGGCTCGCTTAGAGCCGGGAGCGGGCGGCGTCCCGGGTGGCCTGGTCGAAGGGCGCGTCGTCCGCCGGGTCGGTGAGCCAGCGGGCCAGCCGGGCCAGCTCGTCGCGCTGGCCGACCACGAAGCCGGCGTCGACGACCGCACCGTGCCCGGGCACCACCGGGCCGCGGACCAGCCCGAGCAGCGCGTCCAGGGTGGCCGCCCACTCCAGCGGGAAGGCGTCCTCCATCGCCGGCGGCCCACCCTCCTCGACCAGGTCACCGGCGAACAGCACGTCGGCCACGGCGACGACGAGGTCGCCGTCGGTGTGCCCCCGGCCCAGGTGCCGCAGTGTCACCGGCCGGCCGCCGACGTCGAGCACGGCGACGTCGTCCACCAGGTTGTCCGGTACGTCGATCGGCGCGATCGCCACCAGTTCGGCCGCCGGATCGCCGTCCTCCCGGAGCCCGGCGACGACGGAGGCGCGCTGGGCCTCGCCGGTGGACGCCAGCCCCTCGGCGCAGCGCCGGTGCCCCCACACGGCCGCGGGGCGGAACGCGGCGTTGCCGAAGCAGTGGTCGTAGTGGTCGTGGGTGTTGACGACCGTCCACGGGTGCGGGGTCACCGCCCGCACCGCCTCGGCGAGGGCGCGGCCCTCACCCAGGTGGCAGCGGGTGTCGATCACCAGGCAGGCGCCGTCCCCGACCACCAGCCCGCAGTTCAGGTCCAGGTCGGCGTGCCGCCGGACGAACACACCGTCGCCGACCTCGCGCCACCCCGCCGTCCCGGCCGCCGCCATCGCCGTCCCTCAGCGGGCCGTGTGCGGGACGGCGGCGTCGCGGGAGTGTCCGGTCAGGCGGACGGCCACCAGCGCCACGTCGTCGTCCGGGCTGCCGGCGACCAGCCGGTCGACGACGGCGTCGCACAGCTCCGGCAGCGGCAGCGCGGCGAACTCCGTCAACGCCGCCCGCAGCCGGGCCACGCCGGCGTCGAGGTCGGTGCGCCGGTCCTCGACCAGCCCGTCGGTGAAGAAGAAGACCGTCGCGCCGCCTTCCAGCGTGAGCACCGACTCCCGGCGGGGGGCGTGGGCGTCGACGCCGAGCAGCAGGTCGGCCCGCCAGTCGCCGAGCACGACGACCGAGCCGTCGGGGTGGATCGCCAGCGGGGGCAGGTGCCCGGCGTTCGACCACCGGAGCCGGACGACGCCCCGGTCCCGCTCCCCGTCGTCCTGCTCGAACCGGGCGACCGCGGCGGTCGCCAGGGCGCGCAACCGGAGCACCGCCATCGCCCGGTCCAGGCCGGCGAGCACCTCGGCGGGGCCGCCGTCGCTGTGGGTGGCAATGCCGCGGAGCAGGCTGCGCAGCTGGCCCATCGCGGCGGCGGCCTGCACGTCGTGGCCGACCACGTCACCGATGACCAGCATCGTCGTCCCGCCGGGCTGGACGAACGCGTCGTACCAGTCGCCGCCGACCTGGGCCGCCTCCACGGCGGGCAGGTAGCGGACCGCGATCTCGGCGTGCTCCGGTTCCGGCGGGTCGGTGAGCAGGCTGCGCTGCAGCCCCTCGGCCAGCTGGGCCTGCTCGGTGAAGAGCTGGGCGTTCTCCACCGCGGTGCCGGCCCGGGCGGCGACGTCGGCGGCGGCGCTCAGCTCGCGCAGTGACCAGCCCGGCCGGCCGGCGTCCCGGTAGAGGCTGAGCAGGCCGATCACCCGGCCACCGGACATCAGGGGCACCGAGGCCACCCAGCCCGGGGCGAGCTCGGTGACCAGCCGGCGAGCGGTGGGGGCGGTGACCAGCCGGGCCACCAGCTCCGCGATCGACTCGGCGCGGCCGTCCCCGACGGTGATGACCTCCCCAGTGGCCAGCGCCTGGTGTGCCGGCGCGTCCGGCGCGATGGCCGCGACCCGGTGCCGGGCGTAGCGCGCGGCGACCCGCTCCAGCCGCGGGTCGCGGTGCGCGACCGCGAGGTCCTGCAGCTGCCCGCCGGGGGTCCGCGAGCTGACGATGCACCAGTCGGCCAGCCGGGGGACCAGCAGCCGGGCCAGCCGGTGGACGGCCTCGTCGACGTCCAGGGTCGCGCTGAGTGCGGCGGAGGTCTCGGTGAGCAGGTCCAGCAGCGCCTGCGCCTCGTCGGAGGTGGCGGCCGGCTGCTCACCGCCGAGCCGCTTGCTCTCGGTCACGTCGGCGAACGCCACGTCGAGCCCGTCGGGCACCGGGCTCACGTCCAGGCGGTACCACATGTCCTGCGGCGGGTAGTACTGCTCGAACAGCACCCGCTCGCCCGTGGACATGGCGTGCCGGTAGGCGCGCTCCAGCTCGGTGCCGAGGGTGGCCGGGAACACCGCCCACGGGGTGCGTCCCAGCAGCTGGCTCCGCGGCACCTCGACCAGCTTCTCCGCCGCGGCGTTCGCGTAGACGAAGCGGAAGTCGCGGTCGAAGCAGACCACGGCGGTGTCCGTGGTCTCCGCCCAGCGCTGGGCCCGGCTCACGTCCTCCTGCTCCACTGCCACGCACACACCCCCGTTCCGTCGCCACCGCTGCGCCGGTCCTGATCATGGCCGATGCCGGACCGCACCGGGGGGAGGGCGTCCCCGGTCACCAGCAGATCTGCATCGGGCGACCCCGTGCGTCCCGCGACCCGTCACCCACGCACTCGGCGGTGCCGGCGGCGATCCGCCGGGCCGACCAGGCGGCGGCGCAGGCGTCCAGCGCGTCGACCACCGGGACGCCGGCCGGCGCGCCGGCCAGCGCCTCCTCCACGTCCATCACCGCGCGGAGCGCCCGCAGGCGCTGCACCGTCCCGCGCGCGGTGCCCTTGCGGTCGGTCACGCCACCCAGGCCCTGCCGGAAGGCCAGCTCGGGGTGCACCTCGACCACCCGGTCGGTCGGCGGGTCGCCGAGGGCGTCGTCCAGGGCACGGATGGCGCGCACCAGCTGGAAGGTCTGCGCCGACGGCGCGCGTCGGCCGTCGGTGGCCGCCCGGGACAGCCGCCGGGCCTCGGCGTGGTCGTCGGTGGCCAGCACCGCGCGCACCGGGGCGGGGAACACCGAGCTCGCCGTACCGGTGCGCCGCAGCAGGTCGCGGGCCTCCCGGTCACACGCCCGGACGCCGTCCTCGGACAGGCCGATCGGCATGTCGATGGCCACCACTGCGACGTCCGGCACGGCCAGCACCGCCGCGGCGTCGTCCAGCACCTGCAGCTCCACCGTGCGCCCCTCGAACAGCGCGCCGACCCACTTCCCGCGCCAGCCGTCGACCCCGAGCACCGCCACCCGGCCAGCCTGCCAGCAGTGCTGAGAAGATCGGTGCATGCGCGTCTTCCTGGGCACCGACCACGCCGGTCTCGAACTGAAGTCCCACCTGATGCAGGTGCTGGCCGACGAGGGCTTCGAGCCCGTCGACTGCGGGGCCTTCGACTACGACCCGCAGGACGACTACCCGCCGTTCTGCTTCGAGGTGGGGGAGCGGGTCGTCACCGAGCCGGGCGCGCTCGGCGTGGTGATCGGGGGCTCGGGCAACGGCGAGCAGATCGCGGCGAACAAGGTGCCCGGGGTCCGGGCGGCGCTGGTGTGGAACGACAGCACCGCGAAGCTCGCCCGCCAGCACAACGACGCCAACGTGGTCTCCGTCGGCGGCCGGCAGCACACCGTCGAGCAGGCCACCGCGCTGGTGCTGACGTTCCTGCGCGAGCCGTTCAGCGGCGAGGAGCGGCACGCACGCCGGATCGCGCTGCTGGCCGACTACGAGCGGGACCGGCACCGCCCGGCCGGCGGGCTGCCCACCCACACCCCGTGAGTCGGCGCCGCTGACCGGGGACGAGCCGCGGGCCGCGGGCGCCGCGGTCCGGGCGCTGTCCGCCCGGGTGCCCGACGGCGCGGCACCCGTCCCCACCCTGGGCACGGGCGTGGTCGGGGTGGCCGCGCACGTCGTGGCACCGTCCAGCGGCTCGGTCCGAGCTCGCGAGGACTGAGCGCGAGGACTGAGGAGGACGGGGTCCTCCTAGAAGTGGTCGGGGCACCAGGGCGCGGTCGGCCAGCCGAACGCCGTCGAGGCGGCGACGACCGCCCCGGGGCTCACCTCGGTCACCCGGCCGGCGCCCTGCAGCGTGGCCAGCGAGACCCCGCCCAGGTAGGCCGCGGAGAGCGCCTCGACGTCCAGCACCAGGTCGGGGTCGCGGTCGGTGCGGTCGCAGAACGCTCCGGCCGGGTGGCCCCACAGGTGCCAGCGCCCGTCGTTCCAGTCGCAGAACGGATCGCGCACCTCCAGCACCAGGTCGATCCGCGCCGGGTAGCGGCGGGCCGACAGTGCCGCGCCGACGTCGACCAGCCGCACCCACAGCGCGTCGACCGGGCGGGCGTGCCAGGCGCGCGGGTCGACCAGCAGGTGGCGCAGCGGATCGTCGGCGGAGGCGTCGGGCGCCTCCACGGTGCGCACCAGGTCGACCGAGAGCAGGTACCGCCACAGCGCGGCGTAGGCGCTCGGGGTGCTGGCCCGGACCTCGCCGACGGTGAGCGTGCCCTCGGGCTCCCCGGCTGCGCTCCAGGCCGCCCGGACCCGGTACGTCGCGTAGCCGGTGACGGCGCCGTCGCCCTCGACGTGCAGCACGTGCTGGCGCGGCGGGCCGCCCTTGACGTCCTCGGGGCGCTCGAACAGCCGGCGGTCCCACCAGCGGTCGTCGCGGGCCATGTTGCCGGGCACCCACCGCCGCAGCGCGTCGTGCAGCGGGACGGCGGCGGCGCGGAACTCCGCCTCGTCGACCAGGCGAACGGTGCCGGTGCCGCAGTCGACGTCCGGCCGCAGCCGCAGACGCTCGGTGGCGCCGGACCACCCGCCCCGCCAGGTGGCCGGCGCGTAGCCGAACCGGCCGTAGATCGGCGCTTCGGCCGCCCACAGCGCGGCGACCGGCTCGCGGCCGGCGGCGTGCACCTCGTCGAGCTGCCGGCGCATCAGCGCCCGCAGCACCCCGCGGCGGCGGTGCGTGGGGGAGACGGTGATCCAGGTGATGCCCGCCGTCGGCACCGCCGCACCGCCGGGAACGGTCATCTCGAGGCTGTAGATGCCCGAGGTGGCGGCGACCCGGTCGCCGTCGAACAGCGCCAGCGACCGGTCCAGCTCGGCGACGGGCGAGGGCTCGTCCAGGTACGGGCCGCTGTGCTCCTCGGCGAACGTGGTGCGCATCGACCGGGCGAAACCCGGCCACTCGTCGGCGGTGATGGGGCGGAGCTGGTCGGCCAGGTCGGTCACGGGAGCTGTCTACCGGGCCGGGGTGACGATCCGCCAACCAGTTCCGCCAACCAGTTCCGCCGGCCGGTCAGTGCCGGGGCTCGGCCACCGGGGTCACCGCCGAGGAGGTGACGGCCGAGAGCTCCGCCGGGCAGGTCTTCCGTCACCGTCCGCACCGCCGGCTGAGGCGCTGCGGTCCCGGACGGCTCAGCTGCGCAGGTAGGCCAGCGTCGCCATCACCCGGCGGTGCTGGTCCTCGTCCTGCGCCAGACCGAGCTTGGCGAAGATGTGCTGGGTGTGCTTCTCCACCGCGCCCTGGGTGACGACCAGCCGGCGGGCGATCGCGCCGTTGGAGTGCCCCTCGGCGATCAGCCCCAGCACCTCCCGCTCCCGCGGGGACAGCGCCTGCACCGGGTCGTCCCGCCGGCGGCGGGCGAACAGCTGGGAGACGACCTGCGGGTCCAGGACGGTGCCGCCGGAGACGACGTCGTCCAGCGCGGTGAGGAACTGCTCGACCTGGGCGACCCGGTCCTTGAGCAGGTAGCCCACCCCGCCCGCGCCGTCGGCCAGCAGCTCGTCGGCGTAGGCGACCTCGACGTACTGGCTGAGCACCAGCACCGCCGTCGACGGGACCACCCGACGCGCCTCCACGGCGGCACGCAGGCCCTCGTCGGTGTGCGTCGGGGGCATCCGGACGTCGACGACGGCGACGTCGGGCCGGTGCTCGACGACGGCGCGCACCAGGCCGGGCCCGTCGGCGACGGCGGCGACGACCTCGGCGCCGGCCTCCTCGAGCAGTCGGATCAGACCTTCGCGGAGCAGCACCGAGTCCTCGGCGAGGACGACGCGGCGGAGGGTGGTCACGGACACGGGAGGTCTCCGATCAGCCGGGTGGGTCCGCCGCGGGGGCTGTCGACCACGAGCGCACCGTCCACCGCGCGCAGCCGGTCGGCGAGCCCGGCCAGCCCGTGACCGGGGGCGAGCACGGCCCCGCCGCGGCCGTCGTCCTCGACGACGACCCGCAGCCGGCCGGACTCGCAGACCACGGTCACCCGGACGACGGTCGCCCCGCTGTGCTTGGCGGCGTTGGCCAGCGCCTCGCTGACCAGGAAGTAGGCGGAGTTCTCGACCGCCGGGGCGAGCCGCTGCCCGGGCGCGAGGTCGACGGCGAGCTCGACCGGCACCGGGGAGCGGGCGGCGACGGCGGCGAGCGCTGCGGCCAGCCCGCGGTCGGCGAGCACCGGTGGGGCGATGCCGCGGGACAGCGCGCGGAGCTCCTCGAGCGTCTCCCGGGTCTGCTCGGCGGCCTCCCGCAGGGTGGTCCGGGCGCCTGCGGGGTCCCGGTCGAGCATCCGCTCGGCCCGGTGCAGGTCCATGCTCAGCCGGACCAGCCGCTGCTGCGGGCCGTCGTGGATGTCCCGTTCCAGCCGGCGGAGCGCCACCGCCTCGGCGGCGACCGCGGCGTCCCTGCCCTCGCTCAGCCGGCCGATCTCCGCCTGCGCCTCGCCGCGCCAGGTCAGCAGGCCGCGGCCCAGCTGCGCCTCGGCGAGCGCACAGCCGCGGACGACGAAGGGCAGGGTGAGGGCGAACACCACGCCGATCGCGGTGTGGAGCAGCACCCGGTTGGTGGAGGTGTCGGCCAGTCCGAGGAGCTCGGGCAGCGTGTGGTTCTCCAGTTGGTCCGCCCCCCCGTAGGGGATCGACCAGTCCCATGTCATGGAGGTCAGACCGGCCAGTGCGATCGCCCACCAGACGACCGTCACGACGAAGACCGGGATCGACACGGTCATGTGCAGCACGGCGTGCAGGACGTCGAGCCAGGACTGCGGGTCGCGCAGCGGCGCGATCAGCCGACGAATCAGCGAGGCGTCCGCCTGTGTGCGCCGGTAGACCGGCCGGGGCAGCTCCCTCCGCAGGACGTCGGGCAGTTGCCTCCGCTCCACCGCCGCGAAGCCGCGGGCGACCAGCAGGGCCAGCACCAGGACCGGGAGCCCGACCCAGATGCCCAGGGTGACCACCCCGACGGTCAGCAGGGTGACCACCAGGACGAACGCGAGGATCGACAACCAGAAGTTGACCAGCACGTACCCGGTGTCGACGCCGAGCTGGCGCCACCAGCCGCGCCGGGGTTCGTACGCCACGGGGCGCCCGGCCTGGGCGGGCAGCGCGGAGGTGTCGGTGGTCATGCCGACCAGCCTGTTCGTCCGGCTGGCGCGGGCCGAGCCCGCTGGCTGGCCGCCCTGCCCTCGGGTTGTCCCGACCTCTCCGCGTCCATCTCGGCGGCGATGATCCAGGCCGCTGGATCCGCAGTCCAGCACCGTTCCCCTGTGGGTCCCGCACGGAGGGCTCTAGGCTCGGGAAGCTGTCGACCGCATTCGTGCCCGCCCGCAGTCGGGGACCCCGGTTCCCCGGTGCCGCGGCCACAGGAAGAAGGCCATGCGCCCCGCCGCCGCTGTCCCGTCCGCCGCTCTCGCCCTGGTCCTGCTGGCCGGGTGCACCGGAGGAGACACCTCCGACGACCCCAGCGCCGAGGGCTCGGACGACGTGGCGGCCGCAGTGACGGCAGCGCCCGACGCGCCGCGCACCCTGGTCACCGACGCCGACCCGGTCGCCTCCGCCGTCTCGACCAGCCGGGCACTGTTCCGCAGCTCGCCGGTCGTCGTCCTCGCCGAGGCCGACGACGCGGCCGCGCAGCTGCTCGGCGCCTCGGCCGCGGTGGGCCTGGGCGTGCCCCTCCTGCTCGACGACGGGGCGGGTGCCGACGACGTCCTCTCCCCGGAGCTGGACCGGCTCGGCGCCGAGATGGTGCTCGCGGTCGGCGATGCTCAGGTGGAGGGCGTCGACGTGCGCGCCGTGCCCGCCGACCCGGACGCCGTCGGCACGGTGACGGGGCTGGACCTGGCCACTGCCGAGCCGGTCGCCGCCGAGGGCCGGGTCGCCGCCGTCGCCGCGCTGGACCCGGAGTCGGTCGCCGCGCTCGAGCCGGCTCCCGAGACGCCGGCAGCCGAGGAGCCGGCCACGGACGAGCAGGCGGACGGCTCTGCGGCCCCCTCGTCGTCGGCGGCCTCGTCGTCGGCGGTTGAGGAGACCGAGCTGCCCGACCCGCTGCCGGAGTTTGACCGCGGCGAGCCGCTGGAGGACACCCTGGTGGTCACGAGCGGGAGCCCCGACTCCCTCGCCGGGGTCGCCACGGCGCGGGCGGCCGGGGCCGAGGTCCAGGTGATCGAGGGCACCGACCCGCGCGCGTCGGCCGAGCTGGTCGACCAGCTGGCCGCCGAGCCGTCCGTCGTCGTGCTGGGCGCCGACCTGGGCGAGGAGCCGGGGCTGGAGTGGAAGCTGGACACCGCGGCCAGCGGCACCCAGCTGCCGGGTGGCGGGCAGGTGCTGTTCCCCGGCCGGCTGATGGTCGCGCTGTACGGCATCCCGGGCAGCGGCGCGCTGGGGCTGCTGGGCGAGCAGGACCTGCCCGGGGCGATCCAGCGGGCCAAGGACCTGGCCGCGGAGTACGAGCCGCTGGTCGACACCACCGTCGTCCCGACCTTCGAGATCATCGCGACCGTCGCCTCGGCGAGTGCCGGGGCGGACGGCGACTACTCCGCCGAGCAGGACGTCGAGGCGCTGCGTCCCTGGGTGGAGGGCGCGGGGGAGGCCGGGCTCTACGTGGTGCTGGACCTGCAGCCCGGCCGCACGGACTTCCTCACCCAGGCGCAGATGTACCAGCCGCTGCTGGAGCTGCCCTACGTCGGGCTGGCGCTGGACCCGGAGTGGCGGCTGGGGCCCAACGGGGTGCACCTGGTCCAGATCGGGCAGGTCGGCATCGACGAGGTCAACCGGGTGGTCACCTGGCTGGCCGACCTCACCCGGGAGAAGGCGCTGCCGCAGAAGCTGTTGGTGCTGCACCAGTTCCAGGTGCGGATGATCCCCGACCGGGACCGGCTGGACCTCTCCCGCGACGAGCTGGCGATCATGGTGCACGTCGACGGTCAGGGGTCGCAGCCGGCCAAGCAGAGCACCTGGCAGGTGCTGCACCGGCAGGCCGACCAGCCGGAGCTCGCATGGGGCTGGAAGAACTTCATCGACGAGGACGTCCCCATGCTCACGCCGCGGGAGACGATCGAGCAGGTGCACCCGACGCCGGAGCTGATCACCTACCAGTAGCCGGCCCCTTGGTTCTGTCGGTGCTTCCCGGCAGGATCCACCGCGAGCGTCCGGCGAGGGCAGGAGCGGTGCGATGACCGGTGTGGTGGCCGAGCAGACCGGCACGGGGCAGGCGGCTGAGCTGGAACCGCGGCTGGCCGAGCACCGGCGGGAGCTGACCGGGTACTGCTACCGGATGCTGGGCTCGTCCTTCGACGCCGAGGACGCGGTGCAGGAGACGATGGTGCGCGCCTGGCGCTCCCTGGACGGCCTGCAGGGGGCCGGGGCGCTGCGCTCCTGGCTCTACCGGATCGCCACCAACGTGTGCCTGGACGCCCTCGAGGGGCGCAAGCGGCGGGCGCTGCCGGTCGACCTGTCCGGGGGCGAGCCGAGCCCGCCGGTGGTCGAGTCGCTGGCCGGGGTGCTGCCCGACGGCGCATGGGTGCAGCCTGCGCTGGACCGCCAGGTGCTGCCGGTGGGCGGTGACCCCGCCGAGCTCGCCGTCCAGCGCGAGTCGGTGAAGCTGGCCTTCATCGCGGCGCTGCAGCACCTGCCGCCGCGGCAGCGGGCGGTGCTGATCCTGCGCGACGTGCTCCGCTGGCGTGCCGACGAGGTCGCCGGGCTGCTGGAGACGTCGGTGGCGGCGGCCAACAGCGCGCTGCAGCGGGCGCGGGCCACGCTGGCCGCGCACCGGGGCGCCGAGGAGGCGCCGGATCCGGCGGTCGCCGCGGAGCACGCCGAGCTGCTGGCCCGCTACCTCGACGCGTTCGAGCGCTACGACGTCGAGGCGCTGGTGGCACTGCTGCACGAGGAGGCGGTGATGGACATGCCGCCGTACGCGATGTGGCTGCGCGGCTCCGCCGACATCGCCACCTGGTACCTCGGTCCGGGCCACGGGTGCCGGGGTTCGTACGTGCTGCCGCTGCAGATGAACGGCAACCCGGCCTTCGCCCAGTGGCGGCCCAGCGGGCCGGATGGGTCGTTCGAGCCGTGGGCGGTGCACGCGCTGGAGTTCCGCGACGGCCGGGTCGCCCGGACGACGGCTTTCCTGGGCCCCCGGCTGTTCGAGCTGTTCGGTCTGCCGCGCACGCCCACCCCGGTGGACTGAGTGGTTCGCCCGGCCAGCTGCCCCGCCACGGTGCAGCCCCCCGTGTTCCTCAGTTCCCGCACAGCTGGTGCTCACCGCAGTGCGAGCGCGCGTCGGAACGATCGTCGGCATGTCGATCGCAGGCCGCCATCTCTCCGTTCCCGGTCCCGACCAGGACGATGCGGGAGAGGCGGGCCGGACGCCCGCGCCACCCCGGCCCCGCCCCGGCGGTGGCCAGCCGGCACCCGAACCGGAGTCGGAGCGTTGCGCGGGGGTGGCCAGTGAGCATCACATGCGCGAGTGGCCCCGGGTCTGGCGAGCCGACCGGGGCTACCACGTCCGGCTGTGCCCGCACCGCCTGGGCCACCCCGATCCCGATGACGTCGTCGACCTCCAGGCGCTCGGGGGTGTCTCCGCCCGGCACCACTGCGACGGCTGCTGCATCGCACCGCTGCGGGATGCGCGGTGACGGCCGCACGGCTCCGGGGGGGGGTGTCAGGTCGCGGGCGCTGCACCCGCTGCCGGGCGTCGCGGGAACTCCGTGACCGGTCCGGGTGGCGCGACGGCAGGCCTCAGCCCGGTCACCGGAGCCGGTTGACCTTCCGTGAAAGCGTGGAGCGGGTGACCGGGATCGAACCGGCATGGCCAGCTTGGAAGGCTGGGGCTCTGCCATTGAGCTACACCCGCAGTGCACCTCGCGGTGCCCGCACAGGGTACCGGGTGGCCGGGGTGCCTACACTCAGGCGGCCACGGGGTGTGGCGCAGCTTGGTAGCGCACCCGCTTTGGGAGCGGGGGGCCGTGGGTTCAAATCCCGCCACCCCGACACGGATCCCACGTCTCTAGACTCGTGGGGAGTTGCGGCGCCTCCGAGGCGTCGCGTCCCATGAGTCTGTCCCCATCACGAGGAGCGCTGCGCTGTGAAGAGCACCATCGAGAACCTGGGCCCGACCCGGGTCCGGCTCGCGATCGAGGTGCCGTGGAGCGACCTCGACCACGCCTTCGGCGAGGTCTACAAGGAGCTGCGCAACCAGGTTCGCATCCCGGGGTTCCGCCCCGGCAAGGTGCCCAACCGCGTGATCGACCAGCGGATCGGCCGCCCCGTCGTGCTCGAGCAGGTCGTCCAGCACGCCGTCCCGGAGGTCTACTCCGAGGCGATCCGGGAGAACCAGGTCCGCGTCATCACCCAGCCCGAGGTCGAGGTCACCCGCCTGGAGGACGGCGAGCTGCTGGCCTTCACCGCCGAGGTCGACGTCGCCCCCAGCCTGGAGCTCCCCGCCCTGGACTCCCTCGCGGTCACCGTCGACGACGTCGAGGTCACCGACGAGGAGATCGAGCAGCAGATCTCCGTCATGCGCGAGCGGTTCGCCACCCTCACCGGGGTCGAGCGGGCCGCCGAGGACGGCGACTACGTCTCCATCGACCTGGACGCGAAGCTCGACGGCGAGGTGCTCGAGGACGGCAGCACCACCGGCATGTCCTACGAGGTCGGCTCCGGCAACCTGATGGACGGCCTGGACGAGGCCGTCCGCGGGCTGTCCGCCGACGAGAGCGCCACCTTCACCACCCCGCTGCTCAACGGCCCCGACGCCGGCCGGGAGGCCGAGGTCACCGTCACGGTGCGCTCGGTCAAGGCCAAGGAGCTGCCCGAGCTCGACGACGAGTTCGCCTCGATCGCCAGCGAGTTCGACACCCTGGCCGAGCTGCAGGACGACGTCCGCACCCGGCTGAAGCGCACCAAGGTGCTGCAGCAGGGCGCCCAGGCCCGCGACAAGCTGGTCGAGCACCTGATCGAGGCCACCGAGATCCCGGTGCCGGACAAGCTCGTCGAGCAGGAGCTGGCCTTCCGGGCCCAGTCGATGGAGCGCGAACTGCTCCAGGCCGGCATGGACTGGGACGCCTACTTCTCCGCCGCCGGCATCGAGGGCGGCCGGGAGGCCTACGACGCGGAGATGCGCGAGAACGTCGAGAAGGCGGTCAAGACCCAGTTCCTGCTCGACTCGATCGCCGACGCCCGTGAGGTCACCGTCGACAACGAGGACCTGTCGGCGCAGATCATGGCCCAGGCGCAGCGCAACCGGATGAGCCCGGAGCAGTACGCCCAGCAGCTGCAGCAGGGCAACAACATCGCCGACTTCGTCGCCGACGTCCGCCGCACCAAGGCGCTGGCCCAGCTGCTCGAGCAGACCACCATCACCGACGCGTCGGGCAACGCGGTCGACCTCGAGGCGCTCCGCCCCAAGACGGTCACCGCCGACGGGGACGACGACGCCGTCGAGGCCGACGTCGACGCCGCCGACGCCGAGACCACCGAGGCCGACACCACCGACGACGAGGCTGCCGCCAAGGCCTGACCTCGCCCCGTCGCCCAGCGCCGCCCGTACCCTCCCCGGGTGCGGGCGGCGCTGTCGTTCCCGGGGCTGCCGTTCGGCGGTCTCGTGCTGCGCCCACGGCGAACACCGGCCCGGACCGGGAGGAACGGGTCGGGGGTGCGCGTTAGGGTCGACGTGACACCGATGCGGTCACCGCGGGACCACCGGCCGACACCCGTCGGCGGGGGGCCGCGACCGCACCGAGACCACCGACCCACCCGTTCCACGACACCGACTGCACCGCAGTCCTACGGAGGTCACCGCACCCGTGAGCACCACTGACCCGAACCTGGCGAGCGCGCCGCTGCTGCGTGCGGCCGCCGGGGGGATGAACCTCAACGACTCGGTCTACGAGCGCCTGCTGCGCGAGCGGATCATCTTCCTGGGCACCCAGGTCGACGACGTGATCGCCAACCAGCTCGCCGCGCAGATGCTGTTGCTGTCCGCCGAGGACCCCACCCGCGACATCCACCTGTACATCAACTCGCCCGGCGGCTCGGTGACCTCGGGCATGGCGATCTTCGACACGATGCAGTTCATCGACTGCGACGTCGCCACCTACGCCATGGGTCTGGCCGCCTCGATGGGCCAGTTCCTGCTCACCGCGGGCACCAAGGGCAAGCGGTACTCGCTGCCGCACACGCGGATCCTGATGCACCAGCCCTCGGCCGGCGTCGGTGGCACCGCGTCGGACATCGCCATCCAGGCAGAGCTGTTCCGCAACACGAAGAAGCAGCTCAACGAGCTGCAGGCGCAGTTCACCGGGCAGACGGTGGAGCAGATCGAGAAGGACTCCGACCGCGACCGCTGGTTCACCGCGCAGGAGGCCCTCGAGTACGGCTTCGTCGACCACGTGGTGACCCGGGCCTCCAGCACCACGCAGACCGACAACCCGGTCACCGAGAACTGAACGGTCGGAGGACTGACATGAGCGACTTCCAGATGCCTTCGAGCCGGTACATCCTGCCCTCCTTCGTGGAGCGCACGAGCTACGGCATGAAGGAGAGCAACCCGTACAACAAGCTCTTCGAGGAGCGCATCATCTTCCTCGGGGTGCAGGTCGACGACGCGTCGGCGAACGACGTCATGGCCCAGCTGATCACGCTGGAGTCCAACGACCCCGACCGCGACATCACCATGTACATCAACTCGCCCGGCGGCTCGTTCACCGCGCTCACGGCGATCTACGACACGATGATGTTCGTCCGGCCCGACATCCAGACCGTCTGCATGGGCCAGGCCGCCTCCGCGGCCGCCGTCCTGCTCGCCGCCGGGACGCCGGGCAAGCGCCTGGCGCTGCCCTACTCCCGGGTGCTGATCCACCAGCCCTCCGGCGAGGCCGGCGGTCAGGTCACCGACCTGGAGATCCACGCCGCCGAGATCGAGCGGGTGCGCACCCAGATGGAGCAGATCCTGGCCCGGCACACCGGCCAGACCCAGGAGCAGGTCCGCAAGGACATCGACCGGGACAAGATCCTCACGGCCGAGCAGGCCAAGGAGTACGGGATCGTGGACCAGGTCATCGCCAGCCGGAAGCTCAACGCCCTGCCGGCTTGATCGACCCGATCGGTACGGGCCGGGGCCGCGCGTGTCGCGTCCCCGGCCCGTACCGTTCACCCATCCCGTGAGGTCACCGGCCCGACCGCCGGCGGCGTCGCGGGGGAGCCGGGGCGGGTGTGGCGAAGCGGACGACCCGGGTGCGTTCCTGCGCCCGAACGTCACACCGGCCGGGTAGGTTCGGCGAACGCCCGATCCCCGGTCCGCACCGTTCGGTCCGCACCGCAGGGACATCCGCAGGCGCCCACCACATGGGGCGTCGACAGGGCAAGACAACGCGTACCGGGGCGGCCACCGTGCCGTCCCACTCGAGGTGGAGGTCAGCCAGGTGGCACGTATCGGTGAGAGTGGCGACCTGCTGAAGTGCTCGTTCTGCGGGAAGAGCCAGAAGCAGGTCAAGAAGCTCATCGCTGGCCCCGGGGTCTACATCTGCGACGAGTGCATCGACCTCTGCAACGAGATCATCGAGGAGGAGCTCTCGGAGTCGTCGGACCTCAAGTTCGACGAGCTGCCGAAGCCCAAGGAGATCCACGACTTCCTCGAGCAGTACGTGATCGGCCAGGACAAGGCCAAGCGCACGCTGGCCGTGGCGGTCTACAACCACTACAAGCGGGTGCAGGCCGGCGGCGCAGGCAGCCGTGACGACTCCGTCGAGCTGGCCAAGTCCAACATCCTGCTGATGGGCCCCACCGGGTGCGGCAAGACCCACCTGGCGCAGACGCTGGCCCGGATGCTCAACGTGCCCTTCGCGATCGCCGACGCCACCGCGCTCACCGAGGCCGGTTACGTGGGTGAGGACGTCGAGAACATCCTGCTGAAGCTGATCCAGGCCGCCGACTACGACGTGAAGCGCGCCGAGACGGGGATCATCTACATCGACGAGGTCGACAAGATCGCCCGCAAGAGCGAGAACCCGTCGATCACCCGCGACGTCTCCGGTGAGGGCGTGCAGCAGGCGCTGCTGAAGATCCTCGAGGGGACGACGGCGTCGGTGCCGCCGCAGGGTGGGCGCAAGCACCCGCACCAGGAGTTCATCCAGATCGACACCACCAACGTGCTGTTCATCGTGGGTGGCGCCTTCGCCGGACTCGACCAGGTCATCGAGGCCCGCACCGGCAAGCAGGGGATCGGCTTCGGCGCCGAGGTCCGCGGCAAGGCCGAGATCGAGGAGGCCAACGCCTTCGCGCAGGTCATGCCGGAGGACCTGATGAAGTTCGGGATGATCCCCGAGTTCATCGGCCGGCTCCCGGTGATCACGAGCGTGCAGAAGCTGGACCGCGAGGCCCTGATCAACATCCTCACCGAGCCGAAGAACGCCCTGGTGCGCCAGTACCGGCGGCTGTTCGAGCTCGACGGCGTGGAGTTGGAGTTCACCGACGACGCGCTGGAGGCGATCGCCGACCAGGCGATCCTGCGGGGCACCGGCGCGCGTGGGCTCCGGGCGATCATGGAGGAGGTCCTCCAGTCGGTCATGTACGACATCCCCAGCCGGGAGGACGTCGCCACCGTCGTCATCACCAAGGACGTCGTGCTGGAGCACGTGAACCCGACGATCGTGCCCCGCAAGCCCAGCCGCGCCCCCCGCGAGAAGAGCGCCTGACCCCAGCCGGCTCTGCCGACGGCCCGTTCCCCAGCAGGGGAGCGGGCCGTTGTCATCTCCAGCTCCGCAACAGTGGGCGCCAGGTGTCAGCAGCAGCCCGTCGAACTGGCACTCCGCACCCGCTGTCGGTCACCGTCCACAGTGATCACCCGCGTGAGCACGCCGACGGTGCCCGGTCGGGCAGGCTCCCGTCGTGCGCCGCGACCCCACCACCGTCGTCGGGCCGGACGGGTGGACGACCTGGGACCGGCTGACCCGGCAGGTGAGTCCGACGACCGCCCGTGCCTGGGTGGCCGACGGGCGGCTGGTCAAGGTCGCTCCGGCGCGCTACGCGACACCGGCAGCGGCCGGACAGTTCCCGATCCGGGTCGCGGCCGCTCTGCACGGCACGGACGCCGTGGCCAGCCACTCGACCGCGCTGGCCCTGTGGGGTCTGCTGCCGCCGGCCTCGGGGCCGGTGCACGTCACCGTCGCGGCCCGGGCCAGCGGGCGGGGCTCGAACGGCGTCGTCCGGCACCGGGGACTGGGTGTCGACTGGCACCGGCGGCGGGCCGGTGGACTGCCCGTCACCTCGGTCGAGCGGTCCCTGGTCGACGCCTGGGGGGATCCGGACGGCGCCGGCCGGGCCGAACTCCGTGGCGCCGCGATCACCGCCGTCCGGCGTCGGCTGTGCACGTCCAGGGCACTGGCCGAGGAACTCGCGTTGCGCCCGCGGCTGCGCGGCCGACGCGAGCTGGCGGAGTTGGTGCGGTTGCTCGCCGACGGGTGCCAGAGCGAGCTGGAGATCTGGGGCTGCATCCAGGTGCTGCGTGCCCCGGGAATGCCCGCCTTCGTGCAGCAGCGACCCCTGGTGCTGGCGGGTGGGACCGTCTTCCTCGACGCCGCCTACGAGGAGGTGCTGCTGGCGGTGGAGATGGACGGCGCGGCGTGGCACGGCTCTCGCGACCAGCGGGAGCGGGACATCCGCCGTGACGCGCTCGCCGCGACGCTGGGCTGGCAGACGCTGCGGTTCAGCCACCGACGGTTCACCCGGGCCGCCGACCAGTGCAGCCGGGAGATCCGGGCGACGTACGACGCGCGATGCCGGCTCTTCGGCCTCGACAGTGGGCGCTGAGTGTCAGTCAGGGCGCGGTTCGCTGACACTCAGCGCCCACTCTCGGCGGTGCGCGGCCGGGCTACTCGGTCGGAGCGGCGAGGACGACGTCGACGCGCAGCGGGCCCTCACCGGCGACGATCGACAGCTCCGCGATCCGCCCGGCGTCCACCAGGTCGGCGCGGGCCGCCTCGATCGCGGCGACCCGGGCCGCCGGCGCGGTCACCGTGGTCGTCGCGACGTCGGCGCGCATGGAGGCCTTCGCGTCGGACTTCGCCTTGCGGACGGTCGACAGCACCTCGGCGGCCGCGGTCACCACCGCCGGGTCGCCACCGGTGGGCAGCTCCGGAGCGGTCGGCCAGAGCGCGCGGTGCACCGAGCCGGTCTGCCACCAGGACCAGACCTCCTCGGTGACGAAGGGCAGCACCGGCGCGAACAGCCGCAGCTGCACCGACAGCGCGATCGCCAGCGTCGCCTGCGCGGAGGTGGCGGCGTCCCCCGTGCCGTAGGCGCGGGACTTCACCAGCTCGACGTAGTCGTCGCAGAAGGACCAGAAGAACGCCTCGGTGACCTCGAGCGCCCGGCTGTAGTTGTAGGCCTCCATCGCCGCGGTGGCCTCGTCGACCACCGACGCCAGCGCGGCGAGCAGCCCGCGGTCGATCGGCTCGGTCACCTGGTCGGCGGTCAGCGCGGTCGAGGCGCCCAGGCCCAGCACGAACTTGCCGACGTTGAGGATCTTCATGGCCAGCCGGCGGCCGACCTTCATCTGCGCCTCGTCGAACGGCGAGTCCGCCCCCGGCCGGGCGCCGGCGGCGCGCCAGCGCACGGCATCGGTGCCGTAGCGCTCGAGCACGTCGATCGGGGTGGTCGCGTTGCCCTTCGACTTCGACATCTTCTTGCGGTCGGGGTCGACGACGAAGCCGGAGATGGTGGCGTGCGTGAAGGGCACCGTGCCGTGCTCGAAGTGCGCCCGGACGACGGTGGAGAACAGCCAGGTGCGGATGATGTCGTGCGCCTGCGGCCGCTGGTCCATCGGGAACACGTGCGCGAACAGCTCCGGGTCGGTCTCCCAGCCCGAGGCTACCTGCGGCGACAGCGACGAGGTCGCCCAGGTGTCCATCACGTCGGGGTCGGCCATGAAGCCGCCCGGCTTCCCGCGCTGGTCCTCGGTGAACCCCTCGGGGACGTCGGAGGACGGGTCGACCGGCAGCGCCGACTCCGGCGCCAGGATCGGCGCGGAGTAGTCCGGCTCACCCTCGTCGTCCAGCCGGTACCAGACCGGGAACGGGACGCCGAAGAACCGCTGCCGGCTGATCAGCCAGTCGCCGTTCAGGCCCTCGACCCAGTTCTCGTAGCGGTGCCGCATGTGCTCGGGCACCCACTGGATCTCCCGGCCGCGCTGCAGCAGCGCCTCGCGCAGGTCGGCGTCCCGGCCGCCGTTGCGGATGTACCACTGCCGCGTGGTGACGATCTCCAGCGGGCGCTCGCCCTTCTCGAAGAACTTCACCGGGTGGGTGATCGGCTTCGGGTCGCCGACCAGGTCACCGGATTCGCGCAGCAGCTCGACGATCCGCTGCTGGGCGCTGAAGGAGGTCTTGCCGGCGAGCTCCGCGTAGACGTCGGCGGGCACGTCGGCCGGCGGCTCGGCGACGAACCGGCCGTCCCAGCCGATGACGGCGCGGGTGGGCAGCTGCAGCTCCCGCCACCAGGTGACGTCGTTGAGGTCGCCGAAGGTGCAGATCATCGCGATGCCCGAGCCCTTGTCCGGCTCGGCCAGCCGGTGCGCCACGACCGGCACCTCGACGCCGAACAGCGGCGTGGTGACCGTCTTCCCGAACAGCGGCTGGTACCGCTCGTCGTCGGGGTGGGCGACGAGGGCGACGCACGCCGGCAGCAGCTCGGGCCGGGTGGTCTCGATGAAGACCGGGCCGTCCGCACCGTGGAAGCCGATCCGGTGGTAGGCGCCGGGGCGCTCCCGGTCCTCCAGCTCGGCCTGCGCGACCGCCGTGCGGAAGGTGACGTCCCAGAGGGTCGGCGCCTCCTGCGCGTAGGCCTCACCGCGGGCGAGGTTGTGCAGGAACATCTTCTGCGCGGTGGCCCGGGAGGACTCGGAGATCGTCCGGTACACGTTCGACCAGTCGACCGACAGGCCCACCCGCCGCCACAGCTTGGCGAACTCCTCCTCGTCCTCGGCGGTCAGCCGCTCGCAGAGCTCGACGAAGTTGCGCCGGGAGATCGGCTGCTGGTCCTTGCCGGGCTTGGCCGGGGGCTCGAACGCCGGGTCGTAGGGGAGCGAGGGGTCACAGCGGACGCCGTAGTAGTTCTGCACGCGCCGCTCGGTCGGCAGGCCGTTGTCGTCCCAGCCCATCGGGTAGAAGACGTGCTTGCCGCGCATCCGCTGGTAGCGGGCGACGATGTCGGTGTGCGTGTAGCTGAACACGTGCCCGACGTGCAGCGAACCGCTCGCGGTCGGCGGCGGGGTATCGATGGCGTGGGTCTGGGCGCGGGGGGCCGACAGCGCCGCGGCCCGGTCGAAGGCGTAGGTGCCCTGCTCGGCCCAGCGGGCGACCCACGTGGACTCCAGCCCCTCCAGGGAGGGCTTGTCGGGTACGGCGCCACCGGCTCCCGGCGCCGTGCTCTCGGGGGCTCGGGTGTCAGCGACCATGACTGGCATCCTAAGAGCGATGAGCACCTCCATTCCCCCAGGGCAGGCGGCCGCGGACCCTGAGCTGGCCCGGGTCGAGCAGGCGCTCCTGGCGCGCTGGCCGGAGAACCGGCTCGAGCCGTCGCTGACCCGCATCACCGCGCTGGTCGACCTGCTCGGTTCGCCGCACCGCGCGTTCCCGGTCGTCCAGGTCACCGGCACCAACGGCAAGACGACGACGGCGCGGATGGTCGACGAGCTGCTGCGCGGCTTCGGCCTGCGCGTGGGCCGGTTCACCAGCCCGCACCTGGAGACGGTGCGCGAGCGGATCGTCATCGACGGGGAGCCGATCAGCGCCGAGCGCTTCGTCGAGGTGTACGACGACATCGCGCCCTACGTGCAGATGGTCGACGCCGGCGGGGACGTGCCGATGTCCTTCTTCGAGGTCACGGTGGCGCTGGCCTATGCCGCGTTCGCCGAGACCCCGGTCGACGTCGCCGTCGTCGAGGTGGGCATGGGCGGCACCTGGGACGCCACGAACGTCGTCGACGCGCGGGTCGCCGTCGTCACGCCGGTCTCCCTGGACCACGCCGAGTACCTGGGCCCCGACGTCGCCACGATCGCCACGGAGAAGTCCGGGATCATCAAGGCCGACTCGGTCGCGGTGCTGGCCCACCAGCCGGCCGGTGCCCTGGAGGCCCTGGTCCGCCGGGCGATCGAGGTCGACGCCACCGTCGCCCGCGAGGGCACCGAGTTCGGCGTGCTGGAGCGGCGGGTGGCCGTCGGCGGGCAGCAGGTGCGCCTGCAGGGCCTCGGCGGGGAGTACGACGAGGTGTTCCTGCCGCTGTTCGGGGCGCACCAGGCGCAGAACGCCGCCGTGGCGCTGGCCGCGGTCGAGGCGTTCCTGGGTGCCGGTGCGGCCAGCGGACCCATCGCCCAGGACGTCGTCCGCGAGGCCTTCGCCGGCGTGCGGTCGCCGGGCCGGCTCGAGCGCGTGCGCACCTCGCCGACCGTGCTCATCGACGCCGCCCACAACCCGGCGGGGATGGCCGCGACGGCCGACGCGGTGCGCGAGTCCTTCGACTTCACCCGGCTGGTCGGCGTGGTCGGCTGCGTCGTCGGCAAGGACGTGAGCGGGATCCTCGAGGCGCTCGAGCCGCTCTGCGCCGAGCTGGTCGTCACCCAGAACAGCTCCGCCCGCGCCATGCCCGCCGACGAGCTGGGGGCGCTGGCCGTCGACGTCTTCGGCGCCGACCGGGTCAGCGTCCACCCGCGGCTCACCGAGGCGCTCGAGTCGGCGATCGAACTCGCCGAGGCCGGGCCGGACGACGCGCTGGGCGGCTCCGGCGTGCTGGTCACCGGCAGCGTGATCACCGCCGGTGAGGCCCGCACGCTGCTCGCCGGCCGGCGGGCATGACCGCTCCCGATCCGGTCCGCGCGGGGAAGGCGCTGGGCGGCGCGGCCGCGGCGATCCTGTTCCTGGAGGGGATCGCGGTGCTGTTCGTGCCGCGGGCGTTCGCGCCCACCGAGGGTGGGCTCTCCGGCGTCGGCCTGTGGTCGGTGCTGGCTCTCGCGCTGGTGCTGGTGCTCGCCAGCGGGCTGCAGCGTCGTCCGCAGGGGCTGCTGATCGGGACCGCGCTCCAGGTGCCGCTGCTGCTGACCGGGCTGCTCGGGGGCGCGATGTGGTTCGTCGGCGGGATCTTCCTGCTCATCTGGCTCTACCTGCTGCAGATCCGCAAGGAGCTGCTGGGCACCGCGTTCGGCCCGCCGCCGGCCGGCTGAGCTCACCCGATCGGGCGAGTGCCCGCGCGCTCGACGCGAGAAGTGCGCGAAGCTCGCCGTGACCAACGGTGCAGAGGTGATCACGCTCTGCGGAACACCGCTGGGGACGGGGGAGAGGTCATGGCAGACCACAGGAGTTGCTGCGGGGGCAGCCACGACGTGCCTGGGCGCAAGGCGCGACGCAGCACCACGGATGAGCCGGTGATCGGCCCGGCCGGGCCGATCAGCACGACGATCGTCGACTACGCCGCGCGCGTCCGCTTCCGGCTGCCCGAGGACGCCGTCGAGCGCCGGGCCCAGCAGCTGCACGCCCGCAACAGCTACGACTGCTGGAACGGGCTCAGCGAGAAGGATCAGGAGCTGTGGCGGCACATGGCCCGGATGGACCTCGCCGGCTGACGGCCTCAGGCCGCCGGGGCGTCCCCGAGCTGCCGGCGCAACCGGTCGGCGTCGGTGCCCAGCTGCTGGAGGACCCGGCCGACGAGGGGGTCGCCGACCTCGAGCAGCCCGGCGAGCACGGCCGCGCTGTCGATGGCCCGGGCCCGCCGGCGGACCTTCGACCGCAGCACGTGGCGCAGTGACTCCTCGAGGGCGCGCTTGCTGCCGTCGGCGAACGGGATGTGCCCGGATCGCCCGCTCCCACCGCGGTCCAGCGCGCCGGGGCCGAACGTGGCCTCTGCGGCTGCGCGCACCCGGTCGAGGTCGATGCCCACGGCGGCGAGGGCATCGGCGTCCAGTGCGCTGCCGGAGCGTTCCAGTGCCGAGCGGACAGACGGGTGGTCGGCGCCCGCAGCCCGCAGCACGGTCCCGCCGCGACCGGGGTCCCCGGCCAGTGCGAGCAGCAGGTGCACCGGCTCGATCCGGTCGGCCCGGAGGCCGCGGGCGTGCGCCTGGGCGTCGACCACGACCTGCCGGGCGTCGTCGGTGAAGCGTTCGAACACGTCAACGGTCCCTTCTCGAGGTGGCGTGCTTCTTGTGGACGGCCTGCCGGCTGACGCCGAGCGCCTCGGCGATCTGCTGCCAGGACCACCCGCGGTCGCGGGCGCTGGCCACCTGGAGCGTCTCCAGGCGGTCGGCCAGCTCGCGGAGGGCGCGGACGGCGCGCAGCCCGGTCGCCGGGTCGTCGGCCGCGGCGGCCGCGGTGACGTCGGTGGTGGACATGGCCGTCAACGTAAGTTGACGACAGTCCCCTGTCAACTGAAGTTGACGACCGCAGTCCCGTACGCTCCCGGGCGTGTCTGCACCCACTGCTGAACGCACCCTCGTCCTGGTCAAGCCCGACGGCGTGGCCCGCGGCCTGGTGGGCCAGGTGATCGCCCGGCTCGAGGCCAAGGGCCTCCGCCTGGTCGCCGCCGAGCTGCGCACGCTGACCACCGAGGTCGCCGAGACCCACTACGCCGAGCACCGCGAGCGGCCGTTCTTCGGCTCGCTGGTGGAGTTCATCACCAGCGCCCCGCTGATGGCCCTGGTCGTCGAGGGCCCGCGGGCCATCGAGGCGTTCCGCGCGCTGGCCGGCGCGACCGACCCGGTCAAGGCCGGCCCCGGCACCATCCGCGGTGACTTCGCCCTCGAGGTGCAGGCGAACATCGTGCACGGCTCGGACTCGCCCGAGTCGGCCGCGCGCGAGATCGCGCTGTTCTTCCCGCAGCTGGGCTGAGCCGCTCGGCCGGATCGGTGACGTGGAGGCGCTGTTCAGCCCGGCCGCGTCACCGGTCCGGCTGAGGTCGGCGGGTCAGTCCGTCAGGTCGGCGTCCTCGACGGGCTCCTCGGGGGAGGTCCACGCCAGGTGCCAGTAGGTCAGCAGGCCGCTGGTGAACCACAGCAGGAAGCCGAGGCAGAGCGCCAGGGCGACTTCTCCGGTGCGGCCGACGAGGACGACCGCGCCGGCCCACGCAGCGAAGGTCAGCGCCGCGCTCGGCCAGGCCACGGCGCTGTGCGACTGCTCGCCGAGTCGTCGCTGGTGCTCGTCGAGCGACCGCTTGTCCCGGTCGAGAACGCCGCGGATGCCCAGGTTCAGCACCGAGTGCAGCGGGATGAACGAGAACATGCCGATCGTCCAGGCGGCGAAGAACCACGTCGACCACCCCTCCCCGATCGTCGCGGCGACGAGGGTGGCGGCGACCAGTGCCGCGAGCAGCGTCGCCTCGGCGACGACCGCCCGGCGGCGGACGTGTGGGCGCCGGGCCCAGGAGTAGCGCTCGTCCTCGAACGTGCGGGCGAGGTAGGTCGGGGTCGGCGAGTGCGTCATGACGTCCTCCTGAGGAGTTCCTGGCTGAGCGAGGGCAGGGGCTCGAGGGAGAAGACCGCCTCGACCGGCAGGTCGAAGTACCGGGCGATGCGCAGCGCGAGGGCGAGGGACGGGCTGTACTCGCCGCGCTCCACGTAGCCGATGGTCTGCGGGTGCACGCCGACGGCCTCCGCCAGCTCCTTCCGGCTCACGCCCCGGTCGGCGCGCAGCACGCCGATGCGGTCGTACACCTTGTCCGCTTCACTCCGCGGCTGTCGTCCCATGCCACGAACCGTAGCATTATTACTATCCGTCGAGCAATGAATCGTGGTCTTCGTGGTGACTGGCGACGTCCGGGTGCCGACACGCAGGTCCCGCCGCGCGGGGTCGGCGCGGCCGCCCACCCGTCGGAGGGGGGAGCTGGTGCGCGGTGGCGTCTACCCTGGGCAGGTCATGACTGGTGAGTCCCTGTACCCCCGCCTCGAGCCGTTGCTGGCCCAGGTCCAGAAGCCGATCCAGTACGTCGGCGGTGAGCTCAACGCCCAGGTGAAGCCCTGGGACGACGTCGCCGTCCACTGGGCGCTGATGTACCCCGACGCCTATGAGGTGGGCCTGCCCAACCAGGGCCTCATGATCCTCTACGAGGTGCTCAACGAGCGCTCCGACGCCCTGGCCGAGCGCACCTACGCCGTCTGGCCCGACCTGGCTGCGCTGATGCGCGAGCACGGCGTCGGCCAGTTCACCGTCGACAGCCACCGGGCGGTGCGCGACTTCGACCTGCTGGGCGTCAGCTTCGCCACCGAGCTGGGCTACACCAACCTGCTCGAGGCCCTCGACCTCGCCGGGGTGCCGCTGCACGCCGTCGACCGCGACGAGACCCATCCGGTCGTCGTCGCCGGCGGGCACGCCGCGTTCAACCCCGAGCCGGTCAGCGACTTCATCGACTGCGCAGTGCTCGGCGACGGCGAGCAGGTCGTCGGCGACATCACCGACGTCGTCGCCGCCTGGAAGGCCCAGGGGCGCCCCGGCGGCCGGGTCGAGCTGCTGGCCCGGCTGGCCCGGGTCGACGGTGTGTACGTGCCCCGCTTCTACGCGGTCACCTACGCGGCCGACGGCGCGATCGCCGAGGTGCTGCGCACCCGCGACGACGTCCCGGCGCGGGTCGGCAAGCGCACCGTCATGGACCTCGACGAGTGGCCCTACCCGAAGCAGCCGCTGGTGCCGCTCGCCGAGAGCGTGCACGAGCGGATGAGCGTGGAGATCTTCCGGGGCTGCACCCGCGGCTGCCGGTTCTGCCAGGCCGGGATGATCACCCGCCCGGTGCGCGAGCGCACCATCACCGGCATCGGCTCGATGGTCGACGCCGGGCTGAAGGCCACCGGCTACGAGGAGGTGGGCCTGCTCTCGCTGAGCAGCGCCGACCACTCCGAGATCGGCCAGCTGGCCACCGAGCTCGCCGACCGGTACGAGGGCACCAACACCGGGCTGTCGCTGCCCTCCACCCGGGTCGACGCGTTCAACGTGACCCTGGCCAACGAGCTGTCCCGCAACGGCCGCCGCTCCGGGCTGACCTTCGCCCCCGAGGGCGGCAGCGAGCGGATCCGCCGGGTGATCAACAAGACCGTGTCCAAGGAGGACCTGGTCCGCACGGTCACCACCGCCTACGCCAACGGCTGGCGGCAGGTGAAGCTGTACTTCATGTGCGGTCTGCCCACCGAGACCGACGAGGACGTGCTGGAGATCGCCGAGCTGGCGGTCGAGGTCATCCGCGCCGGCCGCGAGGCCAGTGGCAGCAAGGACATCCGCTGCACCGTCTCCATCGGTGGCTTCGTGCCCAAGCCGCACACCCCGTTCCAGTGGGCCGGGCAGGCGAGCGCGGAGACGATCGACCACCGGCTCAAGGTGCTCCGCGAGGCGATCAACGCCGACCGGCGCATCGGCCGCTCCATCGGCCTGCGCTACCACGACGGCAAGCCCGGGGTGATCGAGGGCCTGCTCTCCCGCGGCGACCGCCGGGTCGGCCGGGTCATCGAGCGGGTGTGGCGCGACGGCGGCCACTTCGACGGTTGGAGCGAGCACTTCTCCTACCAGCGGTGGACGACGGCCGCGGCGGAGGAGCTGGCCCCCTTCGGCGTCGACCTGGACTGGTACACCACCCGGGAGCGCACCGAGCACGAGGTGCTGCCCTGGGACCACCTGGACTCCGGGCTGGACAAGGAGTGGCTCTGGGAGGACTGGCAGGAGGCGATCTCCGAGGAGGAGGTCGGCGACTGCCGGTGGACCGGCTGCTACGACTGCGGTGTCTGCCCGACGATGGGCACCGAGATCCAGATCGGCCCGACCGGGCGCAGCCTGCTGCCGCTCACGGTCGTCCGCTGATGGCGGCCCGCTGATGGCCCGCCAGCCCGACGGGCCGCCCCCGCCGCCGACCGTGCAGAAGCTGCGGCTGCGCTACACCAAGCGCGGGGCGCTGCGCTTCGCCTCGCACCGCGACCTCGCCCGGGCGCTGGAGCGCGCACTGCGCCGCGCCCAGGTGCCGATGGCGTTCTCCGCCGGCTTCAGCCCGCACCCGAAGATCAGCTACATGGGCGCGGCGCCGACCGGGGCGGCCTCGGAGGCCGAGTACGTGGAGATCGGCCTCTCCCAGCGTCGCGACCCGGAGCAGGTGCGTGCCGCCCTGGACGCGTCGCTGCCGCCGGGCATCGACGTGCTGGAGTGCGTCGAGGCGGGGGAGGGGACCGGCTCGCTCGCCGACCGGCTCGACGCCACCCGCTGGCGGATCGACCTGCCCGGCGTCGCCCCGGAGCAGCTCTCCGCGGCCCTCGCCGAGCTGCTCGCGAGGGAGACCGTGACGGTCACCAAGCGGGCCAAGACCGGCACCAAGGACGTCGACGTCCGGGCCGCCGTCGTCCGCGCGTCGGTGGCCGGGGACACAGGTTGTGCCATACTGCAGGTGGTCGTACGGCAGCTCACGCCGACCGTGCGACCGGACGACGTGATGGCTGCCCTGGCTGTCGTCGCCGACCTGCACCCGCCGTCGCCCCCACGGGCCGTGCGTGAGGCGCAGGGCCGGCTCGACGAGAGTGGTGACGTCGCCGACCCGCTCGACCCAGATCGTGCGACGCGTTCCTGCTGCCAGGAGGAACGGGCGCAGGTCTGACCGGCGGGGCCGGGTGCCGGACGCCGTCTGCGACACGTCTGCCAGCCGTGGCGCGACCCGAGAGCTCTGCACCACCGCACCACCCGCGATCCTGCTGCACCACCGGGCCCCAGCCGCACCGGCCGGGGCACGAACAGACTTCGCGGGCCGGCCGACCCCGCCGCACCTCGGTGTGGCCGCCCGACCCGCCCAACCCGCGTTCCTGCGCGGCCGCCAGTCGGAGACGATCGGCGCCCGGGGACGCACCAGGAGGCGAGCCCTTCGTGGCCGACCGCATCGACGACAACGACAGCACCACCGACGCACCGGAGGTCCAGCCGGCCGCTGCGCCGCCGGGCTCCGAGCCAGCCCCGGACACCGGTGCGGCGACCGAGCCGGAGACCCCGGTGGACGAGCCGGACGACGAGCCCGCCGAGGACGAGACGGTGCAGGACGCGGCCGCCGAGGCGTCCCCGGAGCCGGTCGCGCCCCAGCCGGCGGAGGAGGCGGAGGCGCCGCGCTTCGGCGCCCAGTTCAGCTCCCCGGAGCCGACCGCCGTCACCGCGCGCCCGCGCCGCCGGGCCACCCGCCCGGCGCTGGCCGCCGACCCCGACTCGGTCACCCCGCCGCCGCCGGCCCCGCCGGTGGCTCCGGCCTTCGTCAGCTTCATGGCCCCGCCCGAGCCGGAGGCCGTCTCCCCGCGCCGGCGCAGCCGGCGGACCGAAGCCGAGTCCCCGGCCGACCCGGAGGCGGCCCCCCGGGCCGACCGCGACGAGCAGCCCGCCGCGCCGACGCGACGCTCCCGGCGGCGTCGTCCCGCGGACGCCGAGGACGGCACCCCCGACGTCGAGGACGTCGCCGCCCTCGCTGCCGCCGAGCAGCAGGCCGACCGGTCTGACGACGGGCAGGACACCGACGAGCGCGACACCGACGACCGGGACACCGACGACCGGGACACCGACGACCGCGACGGCGACGACGGTGGCTCGGCCAGCAGTCGGCGGCGCCGCCGAGGCCGTCGTGGCCGGGGCCGGGGCCGGTCCGGGGACGACTCGGCCGACACCGACGAGGACGCACCCGGGCAGACCGCCGGGGCGACCCGCGGCGAGGACACCGACGACGCCGAGGAGTCCGGCGGCGCCGACGACGCCGAGGACACCGACGACGCCGAGGGCAGCAGCGGGTCGAGCACCCGTCGCCGGCGGCGCCGTCGTCGCCGGGGCAGCAGCGGCGAGGCCGGCGACGACGCGACCGAGGACGCCGACGACCGCCCCGAGCGGGCCGGTCGCAACGGCCGGGTCAGCAGCGAGGACGACGTCAAGGGCGTCGCTGGCTCGACCCGGTTGGAGGCCAAGCGCCAGCGCCGCCGGGAGGGCCGCGACGGCGGTCGCCGCCGGGCGCCGATCCTCACCGAGTCGGAGTTCCTCGCCCGCCGTGAGGCGGTCGACCGGGCCATGGTCATCCGCCAGCAGGGCGAGCGGACCCAGATCGCCGTCCTCGAGGACGACGTCCTGGTCGAGCACTACGTCACCCAGGCGCAGGCGACCTCGTTCGCCGGCAACGTCTACCTCGGCCGGGTGCAGAACGTGCTGCCCAGCATGGAGGCGGCGTTCGTCGACATCGGCAAGGGGCGCAACGCCGTCCTCTACGCCGGTGAGGTCAACTGGGACGCCGCCGGCCTGACCGGCAAGTCCCGCTCGATCGAGACCGCGCTGAAGTCCGGCGACAAGGTCCTGGTGCAGGTCACCAAGGACCCGATCGGCCACAAGGGTGCCCGGCTCACCCAGCAGGTCAACCTGCCGGGCCGGTTCCTGGTCTACGTGCCCGGCGGCTCGATGACCGGCATCAGCCGGAAGCTGCCGGACAAGGAGCGCACCCGGCTCAAGGACATCCTCAAGAAGATCGTCCCCGAGGACGCCGGCGTGATCATCCGGACCGCGGCGGAGGGCGCCTCGGAGGAGGAGCTCACCCGCGACGTGGCCCGGCTGCAGGCGCAGTGGGAGGTCATCCAGACCAAGGCCGCCTCCACCAGCAGCGCCCCGACGTTGCTCTACGGCGAGCCCGACCTGGCGATCCGGGTGATCCGCGACGTCTTCAACGAGGACTTCAAGCGGCTGGTCGTGCAGGGCGACGACGCCTGGGACACCGTCGAGGCCTACGTCGCGCACGTCTCCCCGGAGCTCTCCGAGCGGCTGCAGCGCTACACCGGCACCGGTGACGTCTTCCGCGACCTGCGCATCGACGAGCAGCTGGCGAAGGCGCTGGACCGCAAGGTGTGGCTGCCCTCGGGCGGGTCACTGGTCATCGACCGCACCGAGGCGATGACCGTGGTCGACGTCAACACCGGCAAGTTCACCGGCTCCGGGGGCAACCTGGAGCAGACGGTCACCCGGAACAACATCGAGGCCGCCGAGGAGATCGTCCGCCAGCTCCGGCTGCGCGACATCGGCGGGATCATCGTGATCGACTTCATCGACATGGTCCTGGAGAGCAACCGCGACCTGGTCCTGCGGCGGCTCACCGAGTGCCTGGGGCGCGACCGCACCAAGCACCAGGTCGCCGAGGTCACCTCGCTCGGCCTGGTGCAGATGACCCGGAAGCGGGTCGGTCAGGGCCTGCTGGAGGTCTTCTCGGAGCCGTGCGAGCACTGCCGCGGCCGGGGTGTGCTGGTGCACACCGATCCGGTCGACGAGAAGCGTCGCGGCGGCAGCGGTGGCGGCAACGGCAACGGCAACGGCAACGGCAGTGGCAGCGGCCAGGGGAACGGTGGCGGCCGCAACCGCGACCAGAACCGGGCCGACAACGCGGGCAAGAACTCGGGCAAGGACTCGGGCAAGGACTCGGGCAAGGACTCGGGCAAGGACTCGGGCAAGGACTCGGGCAAGGACTCGGGCAAGGACACCGGCAAGGAGTCGGTCAGGGCGTCGTCCGGTGCGGAGGCCGGTGTCGCCGCCGACCCGGCGACGTCGGGCGAGGCGTCCGGCGGGGCCGCAGGCGCCGAGGAGCAGGGCGGTGAGCCCGGCACCGAGGGCCGCAGCAGCCGGCGCAGCCGGGGACGGCGTGGGCGCGGGCAGTCCGGGGAGGCCCGGGCCGCCGAGGACGCCGCGGTGCTCGCCGCCAGCGGCGCGGACGGTGACGCCGCCGGCCGGACCGCCCAGGGTGACACCCCGGGCACGCCGGAGGAGTCCCTCCCCGACGGGGCGGCGACCGCGGAGGTGGCGGAGCCGGCCGAGGTCCCGACCGAGGCACACAGCGGGGCTCCGGCCGCGACCGAGGCGGCCACGCCGGACACGGTGCTGGCCGGCCGCCTCAGCGAGACCCCTCAGGCCCCGGCCGTCGGACCGGACGAGGTGCCGTCCACCGAGCCGGACGAGGCGCCGGTGGTCGCGGAGTCGGTGCCCCTGGAGTCGGTGCCCCTGGAGTCGGTGCCCGTGGAGTCGGTGCCCGTCGTGGCGCCCGACGCGCCGGTGCCGCCGGTCGTCGTCGCCCCGCAGCCGGTGGCGGAGCCCGATGCGCCCGCCGCGGAGTCCGCTCCCGACCCGGGGGCTCCGGCGCTCGCCCGCCCGCGTCGTCGCCGGGCGGCGTCCCGCCCGGCCGGGCCGCCGGCCTCATGACGGGCTCCGTGCAGGGGCCCACCGCTCGCACGCTCGCGGCGGGGCCCTGCACGGGGGCCGTGTTCGACCCGGACGCCCGGGCTCGGGTACGCTGGCCGGGTTGCCGCTGCGCGGAGGCACGTCGAGTGCCTGGCGCATCACCTCAGCAGAGGTCGGCGGCCCGTCCAGCACCTGGCCACCGTGCCGGAGTGCGCGCAGGACACAGTGCTGGATACGTAGGAACCGATCGAGGAGTCAGTGGTGTACGCAGTCGTCAAGGCCGGTGGAGCGCAGCACAAGGTGGGTGTCGGTGACACGTTCACCATCAACCGCCTCGCCGGGGAGGCCGGTGACACGATCACCCTTCCGGCCCTGCTGCTGGTCGACGGCGACACCGTCACCACCGACGCGCAGGCGCTGGCCGGCGTGACCGTGACCGGCGAGATCGTCGAGCACGGCAAGGGCCCGAAGATCAAGATCCACAAGTTCAAGAACAAGACCGGGTACCACAAGCGGCAGGGGCACCGTCAGCCCCTGACCAGCGTCGTGGTCCGCGACATCACGAAGGGCTGACGACGACATGGCACACAAGAAGGGCGCCTCGTCCTCCCGCAACGGCCGCGACTCGAACGCCCAGCGCCTGGGCGTGAAGCGGTTCGGCGGTCAGGTCGTCAAGGCCGGCGAGATCATCGTCCGCCAGCGCGGCACCCACTTCCACCCGGGCCTGGGCGTCGGCCGCGGCAAGGACGACACGCTGTTCGCCCTCGAGCCGGGCGCGGTCACCTTCGGCCACCGTCGTGGTCGCCGGGTCGTCTCGGTCTCCGCGGTCGAGACCGCTGGGGTCTGAGCACCGACAGCTCTCGAACCACCTGAGCACCACCGGGTGGCGGCGCCGGATCCCGGCGCCGCCACCCGTTCCACATGTAGGCACAGTTCGGCCGTAGACGCAGAGAGGCGGCGACCATGGCCGCTTTCGTCGACCGCGTGACGGTCCACGTGGCCGCAGGCAAGGGTGCCAACGGGGTCAGCTCCGTGCACCGCGAGAAGTTCAAGCCCCTCGGTGGGCCCGACGGCGGGAACGGTGGCGACGGCGGCGACGTCGTCGTCGAGGTCGACCCCAGCGTGCACACCCTGCTGGACTTCCACCACCACCCGCACCAGAAGGCCGGCAACGGCAAGCAGGCCGCCGGCAACTACCGCAACGGTGGCCGCGGCGAGGACCTCGTGCTCCGCGTCCCCTCGGGCACCGTGGTGAGCATCGGCGGGGAGGCCGTGGCCGACCTGGTCGGCGCCGGGGCCCGCTTCGTGCTGGCCCGCGGAGGCAAGGGCGGGCTCGGCAACGCCGCGCTGGCCAACGCCCGCCGCAAGGCCCCCGGCTTCGCCCTGCTCGGTGAGCCCGGCGAGGCCGTCGACGCCGTCCTGGAGCTCAAGAGCATCGCCGACGTCGGCCTGGTGGGGTACCCCTCGGCGGGCAAGTCCTCGCTGGTCGCCGCCATGTCCGCGGCCCGGCCGAAGATCGCCGACTACCCGTTCACCACGCTCGTGCCGCAGCTGGGCGTGATCCGCTCCGGCGACACCACGTACACGATGGCCGACGTCCCCGGGCTCATCCCCGGCGCCTCGGTCGGCAAGGGCCTGGGCCTGGAGTTCCTCCGGCACGTCGAGCGCTGCGCCGTGCTGGTGCACGTCATCGACATGGCCACGATGGAGCCCGGTCGCGACCCGGAGACCGACATCGAGGCGCTCGAGCACGAACTGCGCGAGTACGGCGGCGAGGAGCTGGACCTGGTGGGCCGGCTGCGGATCGCCGTGCTCAACAAGATCGACGTGCCGGACGCACGGGAGCTCGTCGACCTGGTGCGCGCCCCGCTCGAGGAGCGCGGGCTGACCGTCTTCCCGATCAGCGCGGCCACCGGCGAGGGCCTGGCCGAGCTGGGCTTCGCGCTCGCAGCCGCCGTCGAGGAGCACCGGGCCGCGCTGCCGGAGCTGCCGCCGGCGCCGATCACCCTGACGCCGCGCGCGGTCGACGACGGCGGCTTCACCGTCGAGCCCGACCCGCGCACCGACGGCTGGCTGGTCCGCGGTGTCCGCCCCGAGCGGTGGGTCCGGCAGACCGACTTCAGCAACGACGAGGCGGTCGGGTACCTCGCCGACCGGCTCAACCGGCTGGGCGTGGAGGAGGAGCTGGCCAAGGTCGGCGCCGTCCCCGGTGACGCGGTCACCGTCGGCGACGTCACCTTCGACTGGGAGCCGACCCTGCCGGCCGGCACGCTCAGCGTCGAGGAGACCGCCGGCCTGGGCGGCCGGGGCACCGACACCCGGCTGGAGACCAACACCCGGCTGTCGGCCGACGAGCGGTTGGCGGCCAAGAAGGCCCGGCGGCTGCCCTACGAGCTGGCCGACGCCGACGGCTCCTTCGACCAGGAGCTCTTCGAGGGCGACAGCGACCGGTGAGCGTGCGGGCGGAGATCGCCGGCGCACAGCGGGTGGTCGTGAAGGTCGGGTCGTCGTCGCTGACCACGCTGCCCGGCGGGCTGGACGAGGACCGGCTGCGTGCGCTGGTCGACGTCCTGGGGGCCCAGCGCGCGGCAGGCCGGGAGGTCGTGCTGGTCTCCTCCGGCGCCATCGCCGCCGGTCTGGCGCCGCTGGGGCTCGACAGCCGCCCCCGTGACCTGGCCACTGCGCAGGCCGCGGCCAGCGTCGGGCAGCTGCGCCTGGTGCAGACCTACGCCGACGCCTTCGCCGGGCAGGGGGTGACCGTCGGGCAGGTGCTGCTCACCGCCGACGACCTCACCCGGCGCAGCCACTACCGCAACGCCCGGCAGACCGTCGAGCGGCTGCTCATGCTCGGCGTCCTGCCGATCGTCAACGAGAACGACACGGTCGCGACCGAGGAGATCCGCTTCGGTGACAACGACCGGCTCGCCGCGCTCGTGGCGCACCTGGCGGTCGCCGACGCACTGGTGCTGCTCTCCGACGTCGACGGCGTCTACGACGGCGACCCGCGCACCGGCCCGGCCCAGCTGGTCGACACCGTGCGCAGCCGGGAGGACCTGGCCGCGGTCACCCTCGGGTCGGCCAGCCGCAACGGCGTGGGCACCGGGGGCATGGCCACGAAGGTCGAGGCCGCGTTCATCGCCTCCGCGGCCGGCGTGCCCGTCGTCGTCACCTCCACGCCCCAGGCGGCCGCGGCGCTGGCGGGGGAGCGGGTGGGCACCCTGTTCGCGCCCAGCGGCCGGCGCCCCTCGGCCCGGCAGTTCTGGCTGCGGTACGCCAGCCGGCCGCGCGGCCGGCTGCTGCTCGACGAGGGGGCGGTGCGCGCCGTCCGGGAGCGGCACGCCTCGCTGCTGGCCGCGGGCATCACCGGGGTGGCCGGGGAGTTCCTCGCCGACGACCCGGTCGAGCTGGTCGGCCCCGACGGCGTCGTCGTCGCCCGGGGCCTGGTGGCCTACGACGCCCGCGAGCTGCCCGGCCTGCTCGGCCGCAAGACCGGTGACCTCGACCCGGAGCACCGCCGCGAGGTGGTGCACCGCGACGAGATGGTGCTCGTCGGGCGCCGCGCCCCGGCCTGAGAGACTGCCTGCCGTGACCGTGCGACCCATCCGCGAGATCGGCGACCCGGTGCTGCGCACCCCGGCCGACCCGATCCGTGTCTTCGACGCCGACCTCGCCGCGCTCGTCCGCGACCTGGAGGAGACCGTCGACCACCCCGGCCGGGCCGGCGTGGCCGCCACCCAGATCGGGGTGGGTCTGCGGGTGTTCTCCTACAACGTCGACGGCGTGATCGGGCACCTGGTGAACCCGGTGATCACCGAGCGGTCCGAGGAGACGCAGGACGGCGACGAGGGCTGCCTGTCCATCCCGGGGCTCTACGCCCCCACCGTGCGGGCGATGCACTGCGTCGCCGAGGGCTTCGACGTGCACGGGGAGCCGCTGCGCCTGGAGGGCAGCGGGCTGATGGCGCGCTGCCTGCAGCACGAGGTCGACCACCTGGACGGCAAGCTGTTCGTCGACCGGCTGACCGGTGAGGCGCGCAAGCGGGCCATGCGCGCGCTACGTGCCTGAGCTGCCGGCGGCCGAGCCGGCCGGCTGGGGCCCGGTCGCGCTGACCGGTCAGCTGGTGACGCTGGCGCCGCTGTCCCTGGCCGACGCCCCTGACCTGGCCGTCGCCGCGGCCGACGGGCGGCTGTGGGAGCTCTGGTACACGTCGGTGCCCACGCCCGAGGCGATGGCCGACGACGTCGCGGCCAAGCTCGCTGCCCAACAGGCGGGCACGATGCTGCCCTTCGTCGTCCGCCGTCGGGGCACCGGGGACGCGCTCGGGGTGACGACCTGCTGCAACCTCGACCGGGCCACCCCGCGGCTGGAGATCGGCTACACCTGGACCCGGGCATCGGCCCAGCGCTCCGGGGTGAACAGCGAGAGCAAGCTGCTCCTGCTGCAGCACGCGTTCGAGGTGCTCGGCTGCGTCGCGGTGGAGTTCCGCACGCACTGGCACAACCGGCAGTCGCAGGCGGCGATCACCGCGCTCGGCGCCAAGCAGGACGGGGTGCTGCGCAGCCACCGCCGCCAGCCCGACGGGTCGTTGCGCGACACCGTTGTCTTCTCGATCACCGCCGACGAGTGGCCGGCGGTGCGGAGCAACCTGCGCTCCCGCCTCGCCCGCCACTCCGCCCGGGATCAGGAGACCTGATCGTGCGGGCTCCTGGCTCAGCTCCCACCGTGAGCCAGGAGCACGAGAGGTGAGCTCGGACGGGGGACCGCCGCGTAACCTCGACGCGTGTCCGACGCCGACTTCCCGCTGATCGGCGCCGCCGCGGCGCGTGCCCGCGAGGCCGCCCGCGTGCTGCGCACCCTGCCCACCGAGACCAAGGACGCCGCGCTCGCCGCGATGGCCGAGGCGCTGGTCGAGCGGGCCGACGAGGTGCTCACCGCCAACGCTGCCGACGTCGAGGCGGCCGCGGCCGACGGCACCCCGGCCTCGGTGCTCGACCGGTTGCGGCTGGACCGACCGCGGGTGGCGGCGGTCGCCGACGCGCTGCGCCAGCTGATCGCGCTGCCCGACCCGGTGGGCGACGTCGTCCGCGGCTCGACGCTGGCCAACGGGCTGCAGCTGCGCCAGGTCCGGGTGCCGCTCGGGGTGGTCGGGATCGTCTACGAGGCCCGGCCCAACGTCACCGTCGACGCCGCCGGTCTCTGCCTGAAGAGCGGCAACGCGGCGCTGCTGCGCGGGTCGGCGTCGGCGCACCGCACGAACACCGCGCTGGTGGCCGTGCTCACCGAGGCCGCCGAGAAGGCCGGCCTGCCGGCCGGTTCGATCGCCCTGCTGCCGGCCGACCGGGCGTCGGTGGGCGAACTGCTGGCCGCCCGCGGGCTGGTCGACGTGGTCATCCCGCGCGGCGGGGCGTCGCTGATCCAGCGGGTGGTCCGCGAGGCGGTCGTGCCGGTGATCGAGACCGGCGTGGGCAACTGCCACGTCTACGTCGACGCCTCGGCCGATCCGGCGATGGCCGAGGCGATCGTGCTGAACGCCAAGACCTCCCGGGTCAGCGTGTGCAACTCCGCCGAGACGCTGCTGGTGCACCGCGACGTCCCCTTCCTGCCGCGGCTGCTCGCGGCGCTGGCCGAGGCCGGGGTGACGCTGCACGGTGACGAGGCCGCGCGGGGGGCGCACGACGCCGTCGTCCCGGCCACCGACGAGGACTGGGCGACCGAGTACCTGTCGCTGGACATGGCCGTGCGGGTGGTCGAGGACCTGCCGCAGGCGCTGGACCACATCGCGCGGTGGGGGAGCGGGCACTCCGAGGCGATCGTCGCCGACTCCGCGTCGGCGATCGCCGCCTTCACCGCGGGGGTGGACGCCGCGGCGGTGCTGGTCAACGCCTCGACCCGGTTCACCGACGGCGGCGAGTTCGGGTTCGGTGCCGAGATCGGCATCTCCACCCAGAAGCTGCACGCTCGCGGCCCGCTGGGGCTGCCGGAGCTCACCTCGACGACGTACGTGGTGACCGGCAGCGGCCACGTCCGCTGACGGGGGCACCGCGCTCCACCCCCGGTGTAGCGAGACAGCACCGTCCACATGTGTCAGGGTGTGCGGCGGCGGGCGGCTGCCCGCGGGTGCCCGGGGTCTCCCACCGGGGGACCGGCGGCACGGGGGCGCCGGTCACCGGGCCCGCGCGACGGCAGCCGTCCGCCCCTGGCCGCCCGGTCCCACGGGATCCGGTGGTCGGGCGACCGGATCCCGCGACGCCGGGCTAGGCTCGGTCGGTGGCAGCGCGTCGACTCGGGGTGATGGGTGGCACGTTCGACCCCATCCACCACGGGCACCTGGTGGCCGCCAGTGAGGTGGCCGAGCTGTTCGGGCTCGACGAAGTCGTCTTCGTCCCGACCGGCCAGCCCTGGCAGAAGTCCGAGCGCGGGGTCAGCCCGGCCGAGGACCGCTACCTCATGACGGTGATCGCCACGGCGTCCAACCCACGCTTCTCGGTCAGCCGGGTCGACGTCGACCGCCGCGGCCCGACCTACACCATCGACACCCTGCAGGACCTGCACCGCGAGCACCCGGACAGCGAGCTGTTCTTCATCACCGGTGCCGACGCGCTGGCCCAGATCGTCGGCTGGCGGGACACCGACAAGCTGTTCGACCTGGCGCACTTCGTCGGGGTGACCCGGCCGGGCTACCAGCTCGGGGACGCCGATCTGCCGGCGGGAGCGGTGAGCCTGGTCGAGGTGCCCGCGCTGGCGATCAGCTCCACCGACTGCCGCGACCGGGTCCGGCGGGGCCGGCCGGTCTGGTACCTGGTGCCCGACGGTGTGGTGCAGTACATCGAGAAGCGCGGCCTGTACCGCACCGAGGGCACCGGCCGCCCCGCGGTCGGCCGCCCGACCGCCGGCCGGCAGACGCCCGAGCCCGCCGAACCGACGCTGCCCGACGACCCAGCCCCCGGGGACACCTCGTCCCCCGATCTGCAGGAGATGCCCCGATGACCGCCTCGGCCGAGGCCCGAGAGACCGCGCTGATCGCCGCGCAGGCCGCGTCGGACAAGCTCGCCACCGACGTCTCGATCGTCGACGTCAGCGACCGGCTCGCCATCACCGACGCCTTCGTCCTGGCGTCGGCTCCCAACGAGCGTCAGGTGCAGTCGATCGTCGACGCGGTCGAGGAGCGGCTGCGCGACCACGGGGTCAAGCCCGTGCGACGTGAGGGCGTCGCAGAGTCCCGCTGGGTCCTGCTTGACTTCGTCGACGTCGTCGTGCACGTCCAGCACGCCGAGGAGCGCGCCTACTACGCGCTCGAGCGGCTGTGGAAGGACTGCCCGGTCATCCCCTTCGTCGACCGGTCCACGCCTGCCGCCGCGCAGGCGCCGGTGGCCGCGACCCCGGACGCCGACGCCGACGCCGACGAGTCGACCGAGGACGCCGGGTCGGGCACGACCGACCGGTGAGCGAGGCCGCGCCCGCCGCCCCGCCGGTCCGCCGGCTGCTGGTCTGGCGCCACGGGCGCACCGAGTGGAACGCCAGCGGGCGCTTCCAGGGGCAGCTCGACCCGCCGCTGGACGCGGAGGGACGGGCGCAGGCCGCTCGTACCGCACCGGTGCTGGCGGCGGGCCTGGACCCGGCCACCACCGTGCTGGTCTCCAGCGACCTGCAGCGCGCCCGGGACACCGCCGGTGCCCTGGGGTCGCTGCTGGGACTGCCCGTGCAGGTCGATGCCCGGCTGCGTGAGCACGGCCTGGGCAGCTGGGAGGGGCTGACCCGCGCCGAGGTCGCCGAACAGCTGCCCGAGCAGTACGCGGAGTGGGTGGCCGGTCGTCCGGTGCCCGGCCGCGGCGGGGAGCTGCAGGCCGACGTCGCCGCCCGCGCCCTGGCGGCGGTGGCGGACCTGCCGCCGGCCGAGACCGCGGTGCTGGTGACCCACGGCGGCACTGCCGGCCGGCTGCTGGAGGTGCTGCTGGACCTCGGGCCGGAGCACCGGAGGATCTTCGGCCCGCTCGGCAACTGCCACTGGAGCGAGCTGTCGTTCCAGGCGTCGGGCTGGCGGCTGATGCGGCACAACTCGGCGGTGCCCACGCCTGGTCCGGTCGAGGGTGGGCCGGGCGTCCACCGGGACCGCGGACCGTCCGGGTCCGATGCGCCGGACGCACCGCTGCCGCCCGCCGGCGCGAGCCCCGAGGAGGGGGCGCCGGCGCAGGACGCCGACGCCGACGGCTGAGTTGTCCGGTCCTCAGGGCCCCGTGGGTGGGAACGGCCGGCGCAGCGCCGGTTAGCCTCCGCCCATGTCCGTCGCCGTGGTCACCGACTCCACGGCCTACCTGCCGGCAGAGGTCGTCGCCGAGCTGGGCATCGAGGTCGTGCCGCTGTACGTGGTGCTGGCCGGCCGCTCCGGCTGTGAGGGCAGCGACGTCACCTCCACCGAGGTGGCCCGCGCGCTGGCCGTCCGCGGCGGGCACGTCACCACCTCCCGGCCCACGCCCGGTGACTTCGTGGCCACCTACCGCCGGCTGCTGGGCGGCGGCGCCGACCGGGTCGTCTCCGTGCACCTGTCCGGTGAGCTCTCCGGCACCTGGGACGCCGCCCGGGTGGCGGCCGGGCAGGTGGGCGAGCACCTGGTCACCGTGCTGGACTCCCGCTCGGCCGCCATGGGCAACGGGTTCGCGGTGCTGGCCGCGGCACGGGTGGCGGCCGCCGGTGGCAGCGCGGAGCAGGTGGCGCAGGCGGCCCGGGAGACGGCCGCGGCCAGCCGCACGTTCTTCGTCGTCGACACCCTCGAGCACCTGCGCCGCGGCGGCCGGATCGGGTCGGCAGCCGCGTGGCTGGGCACCGCGCTGGCGGTCAAGCCGGTGCTGCACGTGACCGACGGCCGGGTCGTCCCGCTGGAGAAGGTGCGCACCTCGGCCCGTGCGATCAGCCGGCTGGTGCAGCGTGCCGCCGAGGTCGCCGGGGACCGCCCGGTCGCTGCCGCCGTGCACCACCTCGCCGCCCCCGAGCGGGCGGACCGGCTCGCCGATCAGTTGCGCGTGCGCCTGCCCGGTCTGCGCGAGCTGCACGTCAGCGAGCTCGGGGCCGCGATCGGCGCGCACGTCGGCCCCGGTGCGGTCGGTGTGGTCGTCGCCCCGACCGCTCACGGCGCGGACTGATCGGAGGCGACGCGCGAGGCGGCGGGCGGACGGCACCGGCCCACCGTGCCGTGCTGGCAGCTCAGGTCGCCCGCCGCCGTCCACAGCCGGGACCTCCGTCCACAACCTGGTCGGAGGCGGTGCGGGACGCGGCGCGGTCTCCCTAGCGTCCTCGGCGTGCGCCCCTCGCCCCGTCGCAACGACGACGACGTCATCCGTGCCCGGCTGCGGGCACTGCTGGCGGAGGGACAGCGCCCGGGCGGCTGGGTCCCCGACGAGGACGAGGGCCGGTCGGAGGGGCCCGGCGACCGCGAGCCGGACGATCCTCGCGACGGCACAGCGCGCCGGCCCTCCTGGGCACCCGACGACACGCCGACGACCCCGCTCGGCGAGCCGGCCGAGGAGCAGGGCCTGCCCCCTGGGCTGGGGCGCCACCGGGCCCCCGGGCCGGCCGCGCGGGTGAGCCCGGGCCGGCCGGGTGCGTGGACGCTGTGGGCGGTCGCCGTCCTCGCCGCCGCGGTGGTGGTCGGCTGGACCTGGGCCGACCGGCCGACGGTGGACCAGGTGCCGGCCGGGTCCAGCTCGGCGGCGTCCCCGGGCCCGCTGCCGACGGCCCCGTCGCCGGCCCAGGCGAGCAGCGAGCCGTCCGCCGCTGCCGAGGTGGTCGTGTCGGTGATCGGCCAGGTCGCCTCACCCGGGCTGGTCACCCTGCCGGCGGGCTCACGGGTCGCGGACGCGCTGGCCGCCACCGGGGGGCTGCTGCCGGAGGCCGATCCCGCATCGGTCAACGCGGCAGCGGTCCTGGTCGACGGCGAGCAGCTCGCCGTGGGGCTGCCGGGGGCGGTCCCCGGGCCCCCGGAGGCAGCCGGAGGTCACACCGCCGGTGGGCTGCTCGACCTGAACCGGGCCACGGCGGCCGAGCTGGACGCCCTGCCGGGCATCGGCCCGGTGCTGGCCCAGCGGATCGTCGAGCACCGGACCACCCACGGCCCCTTCGCCAACGTCGAGCAGCTGGACGACGTCAGCGGCATCGGGCCGGCGACCTTCGCCGAGCTCGTCGACCGGGTCACGGTCTGACGTGCCGGCCGGACGACGGTCCACCGCGCGTCGTCCGGTGCCGGTGCACCGGGTGCTGGCGGCCGGTGGCTGGCGCTGGCTCGACCTGCGACTCGTACCGGTCGCGGCCACCGTCTGGCTGCTGACGCTGGCCGCGCCGCTGCTCTCCCCGGGTCTGCTCCTCGGCCTGGCGGGGAGCGCTGCGGTGGTCGCCGTCGTCCTGCTCGCCGGCCACCGGGCCGGCGCGGCGCTGGTCCTGGTCGGGTGCCTGGCCGCGGTCACCGTCACCGGCGCCGTCGCCGGCGTGCGGAGCCAGGCCCGGGACGACTCACCGCTGACCGGGCTGGCCGCCCGGGGCGCCGTGGTCTCCGTGGCCTTCGAGCTCAGCGCGGACCCCCGGCCACTGGCCGGCAGCCCCGAGCGGGTGCTGGTGACCGGCCAGGTCAGCGAGGTCGACGGCCACCCCACCGGTGGTGACCGGGTGCTGCTGTTCGGCTCGGCGGAGGAGTGGCGGGGCCTGCTGCCCGGCCAGTCGGTGACGGTGCGGGCCTCGCTGCGCCCGGCCGGCCCGTTCGACGACGTGCTCGCGGTCCTGTCGGCGCGCTCCCCACCCCAGCCGGTGGGTGGCGCCGGTGCCGTGCAGTCGGCGGCGGGGACCCTCCGCGCGGGGCTGTCCGCGGCGGCGGACCGCACGCTGCCCGATCCCGCGGCCGGCCTGCTGCCGGGGCTGGTCGTCGGCGACACGTCCGGCTTGGACGAGGTGCTCATCGGGGAGTTCCGCCGCTCCGGGCTCTCCCACCTGCTGGCGGTCTCCGGTGCCAACGTGGCGATCGCGGTGGGGCTGGTGCTCGCCCCGTTCCGGGCCCGCGGCAGCGACCGGCGGCTGCAGGCCCTCGTCGGCGTGCTGGCCATCGCCGGGTTCGTGGTGCTGGCCCGGCCGGAGCCGAGCGTGCTGCGGGCCGCGGCGATGGGTGCGGTGGCGCTGCTCGCGCTGGCCTCGGGCCGCAGCCGGGTCGCCGTCCCGGCGCTGGCGGCGAGCGTCACCCTCCTGCTGCTGATCGACCCGGCGCTGGCTCGTGACCCCGGGTTCGCCCTGTCGGTCACCGCGACCGCCGCGATCGTGCTGCTGGCCCCCGGCTGGTCCCGCCGGCTGCGGCGACGGCGGCTGCCCCGGCCGGTCGCCGACGCGGTGGCGGTGAGCGCGGCGGCCGGGCTGGCCACCGCCCCGCTGGTCGCGGCCCTCTCCGGTGCGGTGAGCCTCGTGTCGCTGCCGGCCAACCTCCTCGCCGCTCCGGTGGTCGCGCCGGCGACCGTGCTCGGCCTGCTGGGCGCGCTGGTCTCCCCGGTGACCCAGATCGGAGCCGACGCGCTCACCTGGCTGGCCGGGTGGCCGGTGCGCTGGCTGGTCCTGGTCGCCCGGACGGCAGCCGCCGTCCCCGACGGTGCGGCGCCCTGGCCGGCCGGGCGGACCGGTGCCCTGGTGCTGGCGCTGCTGCTCGGGTCCGTCTGCTGGGCGCTGGTCCGCTGGCCGCGGTTGCGCGGGCTGGCGCTGGCCGCGTTGCTGGGTGCGGTGGTCGTGGGCTGGCCGCTGCGCCAGGCGGGGCGGGGCTGGCCGCTGCCGGAGACCGTGGTGGTCGCCTGCGACGTCGGACAGGGCGATGCCCTGGTGTTCCCGACCGGGCCGCGCGAGGGGGTCCTGGTCGACGCCGGACCCGACGCGGCACTGGTCGACGGGTGCCTGGACCGGCTGGGCGTCGACCACCTGCCGCTGGTGCTGCTCTCGCACCTGGACGCCGACCACGTCGGTGGGCTGGCCGGGGCCCTCACCGGTCGCGCGGTGGGTGAGGTCGCCACCGGTGCCCTGGCCCCGGACGAGGACCGGCTCCCGGCGGTCCTGGAGGTCCTGGGCCAGGTGGGTGGGCGGCACGCCGTCCTGCGACCGGGGGAGCGGCGCACGGTGGGCGGGGCCGTCTTCGACGCGCTCGCCCCCGATCCGGCCGAGGCCACCGCGGGCGCCGACGCCAACCAGCTGTCCCTGGTGGTGCGCGCGGAGCACCGCGGACTGCGGGTGCTGCTCACCGGTGACGTCGGCGAGGAGGCGGAAGTCCGGCTGCGCAGGTCCGGGGTCGACCTCACCGCCGACGTGCTGAAGGTGCCGCACCACGGCAGCGGTGACGTCGACCCGGCCTTCGTCGCCGCGAGCCGGGCGCGCGTGGCGCTGATCTCCGTGGGCGCCGACAACAGCTACGGGCACCCGGCGCAGAAGCTGCTCGCGGCGCTCACCGAGGCCGGGATGCGGGTGCACCGCACCGACCGGGACGGCGACGTGGCGGTGGTCGGCCGGGCGGGGGAGTGGGGCGTGGCGGTGCGCGGCCCGGACACCGTGCTGCGCGGGGCGGCCGCGCCCGAGCCGGCCGGCCCGCTGCTGACGGCGACGGTCCCGGTGCGCCGGGCGGCAGCACGGTCGTGTCGGGAGCGCGTGGCAGCATGGCCGCGTGGCTGCTGCACCCCCCGCTCCGACGTCCCGGCTGCGGTTGGTGGTCGGCGAGGAGGAACTGCTCCGGGCCCGCGCCGTCGCCGCGGTGCGCGCCGCGGTCCGCGACCGCCACCCCGACGTCGAGGAGCACGAGCTGGTCGCCGCCGGCCTGCCGCTCGGGGACCTGGCCGACGTGCTGTCCCCGTCGCTGTTCGGCGGGCACCGGCTGGTCGTCGTCGCCGGCGTGCACGAGGCCGCGGCCGCTCTCGCCGACTCCCTGACCGCATACCTGAAGGACCCGGACCCCGAGCTCACCCTGGTGCTGGTGCATGGCGGCGGGAAGCGCAACGAGGCCCTGCTGAAGGCGTTCAAGGCCGCCGGGGCAGCGGTCGACGAGTGCCCGAAGATCAGCTCGGCGGGGGAGCGGGTCGCCTTCGTGCGCAACGAGGTCCGCCACGCCGGTGGCCGGATCACCCCCGATGCGGTCACCGCCCTGCTCGACGCGGTCGGCAACGACCTGCGCGGGTTGTCGGCGGCGGCGAGCCAGCTGGTGTCGGACTTCGGCGGCAGCATCGACGCCGACGACGTCGCCCGCTTCCACCGCGGGCAGGCCGAGGTCACCGGCTTCACCGTCGCCGAGCGGGTGCTGGTCGGCGACACCGCCGGGTCGGTGGAGATGCTGCGGTGGGCGCTGGACCGTGGCGTGGCGCACGTCCTCATCGCCGACGCCCTGGCCGACGGCGTCCGCACGGCGGCCCGCGTCGCCTCGCTGAACACCTCGAACATCGGCGAGCTCGCCCGGCAGCTGAAGCTCCCGCCGTGGAAGGTGAAGAAGGCGCAGAGCCAGGCCCGGGGCTGGAGCATCGACGCGCTGCAGCAGGCGATCGGCGTGGCCGCCGAGCTGAACGCCGACGTCAAGGGCGCGGCCGCGAGCGCCGACTACGCGCTCGAGCGGGCGGTGCGCCGGATGGTGGCCATCCGGGCGGCCGGCGGTGGACGGGCCCACGCCGGTCGTTGACCCGGTGCCCCCGGGCACGTGCTCAGCCGCCGACCGGCCGGTCAACGCGTCGGGGGGGGGGGGGGCGGGGGGGGGGGGGGGGGGGGGGGGCGCGGGCGCGGGGGGGGGGGGGGGGGGGGGGGGGGGGGGGGGGGGGGGGGGGGGGGGG
>NZ_JBJHAH010000019.1:0-68494 GCF_054050915.1 Modestobacter sp. SYSU DS0875
CCGGCCCCCCCCCCCCCCCCCCCCCCCCCCCCCCCCCCCCCCCCCCCCCCCCCCCCCCCCCCCCCCCCCCCCCCCCCCCCCCAGCGGCCCGCGGCGCCGCTGCGGTGGATCAGAGAGAGGCGACCTTCTTGGCCAGCGCCGACTTGCGGTTGGCGGCCTGGTTCTTGTGGATGATGCCCTTGCTCGCGGCCTTGTCCAGCGCCTTGCTGGCGGTCTGGAGCGCGGTGGTCGCCGCTTCCTTGTCCCCGGCGTCGGCGGCCGCGCGGAAGCGACGCACCTGCGTCTTCAGGGCGGACTTGACCGCGACGTTGCGCTGACGCGCGATCTCGTTGGTCTTGATCCGCTTGATCTGGGACTTGATGTTCGCCACGCGTGAGCCTCGGATGTCTCGCAGGGAGGTGTACTTCTGACAGTGCGTCCGCGGCGCAGCACAGCGCACTGCGGACCGGCCTCACAAGATACCAGCTCACCCGCACCGAGCCCTACGGCGGACCGGTCGCCCACCCGGCGCACCGCTCAGCACCACCGTCGGGGACGACGCCCCGCCGGGCGATCGCCGTCCTCGGCCGAGTCATGGGACGATGGGCAGCACTGTGACGACTCCTGCCTCCACCGATCCCGCCCGGATCCGGAACTTCTGCATCATCGCCCACATCGACCACGGCAAGTCGACGTTGGCCGACCGGATGCTCGAGGTGACCGGGATCATCGAGGCGCGGCAGATGCGCGCCCAGTACCTCGACCGGATGGACATCGAGCGCGAACGCGGCATCACCATCAAGGCGCAGAACGTGCGCCTGCCGTGGGCCCCGCGCACCGGTGCGGCCGCCGGCGACGAGTACGTGCTGGACATGATCGACACCCCCGGACACGTCGACTTCACCTACGAGGTGTCCCGGTCGCTGGCCGCGTGCGAGGGGGCCGTGCTGCTGGTCGACGCCGCGCAGGGGATCGAGGCCCAGACGCTGGCGAACCTGTACCTGGCGCTGGAGAACGACCTCACGATCATCCCGGTGCTCAACAAGATCGACCTGCCGGCCGCCCAGCCGGAGAAGTACGCCGCCGAGATCGCCCACATCATCGGGTGCGACCCCGACGACGTGCTGCGGGTCAGCGGCAAGACCGGCGAGGGCGTCGCCGAGCTGCTCGACGCGATCGTGGAGAAGATCCCGCCGCCGGTCGGCGACGCCGACGCCCCGGCCCGCGCGATGATCTTCGACTCGGTCTACGACATCTACCGCGGCGTCATCACCTACGTCCGCGTCGTCGACGGCCGGATCAGCGGCCGTGACCGGATCAAGATGATGTCCACCGGCGCCGCCCACGAGCTGCTGGAGATCGGCGTCATCTCCCCGGAGCCCAAGCCGGTCGAGGGCCTCGGCGTGGGCGAGGTCGGCTACTTCATCACCGGGGTGAAGGACGTCCGGCAGTCCCGGGTCGGTGACACCGTGACGCTGCAGCACAAGCCGGCACCCGAGCCGATCGGCGGCTACAGCGACCCCAAGCCGATGGTGTACTCCGGCCTGTACCCGATCGACGGCAGCGAGTACCAGCTGCTGCGCGAGTCTCTGGACAAGCTGCTGCTCAACGACGCGGCGCTGGTCTACGAGCCGGAGACCTCCGCGGCGCTGGGCTTCGGGTTCCGGGTCGGGTTCCTCGGCCTGCTGCACCTGGAGATCGTCCGCGAGCGGCTGGAGCGCGAGGCCGGGATCAGCCTGATCTCCACCGCGCCCAACGTCGTCTACCGGGTGGTGATGGAGGACCGCTCGGAGGTCGTCGTCACCAACCCCAGCGACTGGCCCAGCGGCAAGATCGACAAGGTGTACGAGCCGATCGTGAACGCCACGATCATCGCCCCCAGTGACTACACCGGGGCGATCATGGAGCTGTGCCAGAGCCGGCGCGGGTCGCTGACCGGCATGGACTACCTCTCCGAGACCCGGGTCGAACTGCGCTACACGCTGCCCCTGGGCGAGATCATCTTCGACTTCTTCGACGCGCTGAAGTCCCGCACCCGCGGCTACGCCTCGCTGGACTACGCCGAGGCCGGTGAGCAGGAGTCCAAGCTGGTGAAGGTCGACATCCTGCTGCAGGGCGAGGCCGTCGACGCCTTCTCCGCGATCGTGCACGCCGACAAGGCCTACAGCTACGGCGTGCTGATGGCCGGCAAGCTGCGCGAGCTCATCCCGCGCCAGCAGTTCGAGGTGCCCATCCAGGCCGCCGTCGGTTCCCGGGTCATCGCCCGGGAGACGGTCCGCGCCATCCGCAAGGACGTCCTCGCCAAGTGCTACGGCGGTGACATCACCCGCAAGCGGAAGCTGCTGGAGAAGCAGAAGGAGGGCAAGAAGCGGATGAAGATGGTCGGCCGCGTCGAGGTCCCGCAGGAGGCCTTCGTCGCCGCGCTGTCCACCGCCGAGCCCACCACCGCGAAGAAGTGACCGGCCAGGTCCTCGCCGTCTGTGTCTCGGGCGCGGACCTGCTGCCGCTGCCGGACAAGCGCCCCAACCGGTCGGGCATCGACAAACGTCCGGTCACCGGCCGGGTCGCCGTCGGGCAGCTCGGCCTGGACGGCGACGTGCAGGTCAACAAGAAGCACCACGGCGGCGAGGGCCAGGCGGTCTACGCCTACGACCAGGCCGACGCCGACTGGTGGGCCGCCGAACTGGACCGCGACCTGCCGCCCGGCCGGTTCGGGGAGAACCTCCGCACGTCCGGCCTGGACCTGACCGCCGCGCTGATCGGCGAGCGCTGGCAGGTCGGGACGGCGCTGTTCGAGGTGACCGCCTGGCGCACCCCGTGCGCGAACTTCGCACGCTTCTGGGGCGTGCCCGACCTGGTCACGCGGTTCGCCGCCCGCGGTGCGACCGGCGCCTACCTGCGGGTGCTGGAGACCGGTGACGTCGGCGCCGGGGACGTGGTCGAGGTGCGCGACCGCCCCGACCACGGCATCACCGTGGGCCAGGCGTTCCGCATCGCGACGTTCGAGAAGTCGCGGTTGCCCGAGCTCGCCCCGGCACTGCCGTACCTGCCGGTACGCGCCCAGCCCAAGCTGGCCGCCCAGATCGAGAAGCGGCTGGCCGCCCGGGCCTGAGCACCGCTCAGACGGTGAAGACGATCTTCCCGTTGGTGCGCCCCTCCAGCATCCGCGCGAAGCCCTCGCGGGCCTCGGACAGCGGCAGCTCCACGTCGATCTGCGGGCGCACCCCGGTGACCCGGCACATCTCGATCAGGTCGTCGAGCTCCTCGCGGGTGCCCATCGTGGAGCCGATCACCGACAGCTGGGTGAAGAACACCCGGTTGAGCTCGGCGCCCGGGTTGAAGCCGGTGGTCGCCCCGCAGGTGACGACGACGCCGCCGGGCTTGAGCGACCTGACGCTGTGGCTCCAGGTGGCCTCGCCGACGGTCTCCATCACGCCGTCCACCCGCTCGGGCAGCCGCGCGCCGGACTCGAACGCCTGGTCGGCGCCGAGCGCCAGCGCCGCGGTGCGCTTCTGCTCGCTGCGGCCGGTCACCCACATCCGGTAGCCGGCGGCGGAGCCCAGCCGGACCAGCGCCGTGGCCACCCCGCCGCTGGCGCCCTGCACGAGCACGGTCTGACCTGGCCGCAGGCCGGAGCGGACGAAGAGCATCCGGTAGGCGGTCAGCCAGGCGGTGGGCAGGCAGGCGGCCTCGGCGAAGGACAGCTCGGCCGGCTTGGGGACGACGTTGCGCCGCGGTACCGCCACCCGCTCGGCGAGCGTGCCCTGGTACCGCTCGGACAGCAGTGAGCGCTTCGGGTCCATCGTCTCGTCGCCGGTCCAGCCGGGGGAGGAGACGACCGCGTGCACGACGACCTCGTTGCCGTCCTCGTCCAGCCCGGCGGCGTCGCAGCCGAGGACCATCGGCATCCGCTCGGCCGGCAGCCCGACACCGCGCAGGCTGAACAGGTCGTGGTGGTTGAGCGAGGCGGCCTTGACCGTCACCGTCGTCCAGCCCTCCGGAACCTCCGGCTCGGGCCGGTCGCCGACCTCCAGCACCGAGAGCGGATCGTCCGGGGCGGGCGTGGAGACGAAGGCAGCCAGCATGCCCGGACGCTAACCGACCACCTCCCCCATCCGCGACGCCGTGGTCGCGACCGTTCCCGGTTCCCCGGCTGCCTGGCGGGCCGCGGTGGCGCGCCAGGCAGCCGGGTGCGAACGGTGCCCGGACGGTCGGGCGACCGGGTGTCAGCGGATGGCGTGCCCGTCCGGATCGAACAGCAGGACCTCGCCCAGGTGGACCCGCAGGACCAGCTCGATGCCCTCCTGGACGACCTGGCGCTTGTCCAGCCGGACGATCAGCTCGCTCCGCGGGGCCACGCCGTCGTTGAGGCCCAGCGGGTCGAGGAAGGCCAGCGTCTCCGAGCCGAGGCGCTCGATCCGGGTGACCCGGGCGGCCAGTCGGTCCCCTGACCCGGTCACGTCACCCCCGATGGCGTCGGCCCCCTCCGGACGGATGCCGATCGTGACCCGCTCGTGCCCCGTCCTGCCACCGGGAACCGGGATCTGCAGCCACGGGGTGACCTCGGCCCGGCCGTCGCGCACCGGCACGCCGTCCACCAGGTTGATGGACGGCGAGCCGATGAACCCGGCGACGAAGGCGTTGACCGGCCGCTCGTAGAGCTCGGTCGGAGTGCCCACCTGCTGCAGTTGCCCGTCCCGGAGAACGACGACGCGGTCGCCCATCGTCATCGCCTCGGTCTGGTCATGGGTGACGTAGACGGTCGTGGTGCCCAGCCGCTTCTGCAGGTTCGCGATCTCCGCCCGAGTGGACACCCGCAGTTTCGCGTCCAGGTTGGACAGCGGTTCGTCCATGCAGAACACCTTCGGGTCCCGGACGATCGCCCGCCCCATCGCGACCCGCTGCCGCTGCCCGCCGGACATCTTGGCGGGCCTGCGGTCCAGCAGGTCCTCCAGCTGGAGCACCCGGGCGGCCTCGGCCACCCGCCGGCTGATGTCCGCCTTGCTGACACCGAGGTTCCTCAGGGCGAACGCCATGTTCTCCCCGGCAGTCATGTTCGGGTACAGCGCGTAGCTCTGGAACACCATCGCGACGTCCCGGTCACGGGCCCGGCTGCCGGTGACGTCGACACCGTCGATGAGCACCCGTCCCGAGGTCACCGGCTCCAGGCCGGCGAGCATCCGCAGGCTCGTGGACTTCCCGCACCCGGACGGACCCACGACGACGAGGAACTCGCCATCGTGGACGTCCAGGTCCAAGCGGTCCACTGCCGGCCGCTCACCCCGGGCGAAGGAGCGTGTGACCTCCTCGAACGTCACCGACGCCACGGCCGGCTCCCTCCTGCTGCTGGCCGGGACGTCACAGCTTCGGCTCGATGTCCCGCTCGTAGACCTGCTGGCTCTCCTCGGCCAGCTGACCGAAGACGGTCTCCACGTCCTCACCGCCGATGGTGATGCGGTCGAGGCCGGCGCCGATCCGGGCGCCACCACCGGGCAGGAACACCCGGACGTAGTCCTGCGGCGCGGTGACCTCGAGCTGCTCCAGCGCGGTCCGCGCGTTCGGGTTCTCCTCCAGGTAGGCGGCCATCTCCGGGGCGTCGATGGCGTCCTTGCGGACCGGCATGTACCCGGTGGCCTGGCTGAAGGTCACCGTGTTGTCGGTGTTGGTGAGGAAGGCGATGAGCTCCATGGCCGCCTCCTTGCGCTCATCGGAGATGCCCGCAGGGATCGCCAGCCCGGCTCCACCGGTCGGCGTGCCGGGACGCGGGCCGGGCAGGAAGGCCGTGCCGAACTCGAACTGGGCGGTCTCGCTGAGCCCGCCCAGGGACCCGGTGGACTGCAGCAGCGAGGCAGCCTGGGCAGCACCGAACTGGTTGTTCGCGTCGTTGGAGACGGCGATGTGGTCCTGGCGGTACTGGTCCTGCAGGAAGCGACCGGCCTCCAGTGACTCCGGGGAGGTGAACGTCGGCTCCCACTCGTCGGAGTACGCCCCGCCGAAGGTCCAGATCATGCCCTGGAAGTACCAGTCGAGGTAGTTGCTGCCGTCGGGCAGCACCATGGGGGCGATCCCCGGGTTGGCGGCGGCCAGCCGCGGTGCCCACTCGGCGAACTCCGCCCAGGTCTCCGGGCCGCGGTCGGGCAGGCCGGCAGCCGCCCACATCTCCTTGTTGTAGTAGAAGAGCGGCGTCGACCGGGCGTAGGGCAGGGCGTAGTGGGCGCCGTCGTACTCGTAGTCCTCCCGGAGGGAGTCGACGTACCCGGCGGTGTCCACGCCGACGGTCTCCCACAGGTCGTCCATCGGGGTGATGGCGTCGTTGAGCGCGAAGTTGAACCAGGTGACGTCGGAGGCGATGACGACGTCGGGCAGGTCCCCGCCGGACAGCGCGGCGTTGAACCGCTGGGCGGCTTCCTCGTAGGACTTCCCCGCGGTGACCAGGTTGACCTCGATCCCGGTCTCGGCCGTGAAGGCGTCGAGCAGCTCGGTCTCGACGGGCTTGGACTCACCCGGGTGGTTGGACCACATGGTCAGCGTCTCGACCGCTCCACCGTCGCCGGACCCCCCGGACCCCCCGGTCCCTCCGGTGGCGGTTCCGGCGCAGGCGGACAGCGCGAGGACGCCGACCGTGGCACCGGTCAGCAGGAAGTTACGGCGGTCCAGGGACCTCATGGGGGATCTCCATTCGTGGTGGTGGGATTCGTGCGGTGGGGCGTGAAGGGCGCGCACCGGTGCGCAGGACGAACCGGCTGCCCGGGTCGGCGACGTGGGTGGTGAGGGAGGGGAGCGGGGCCGCGGCACGGACCGGCGTCCGAGCCGCCGGATCACCCCTTGACCGCGCCCGCGGTCAGGCCCTTGATCATGTGCCGCTGGAGCAGCAGGAACACGATCAGGATGGGCAGCATGGTGAGCACCGTCCCGGCCATGACGGGGCCCCAGTTGGTGAGGCCCGCAGTGTCCTGCAGCTGGGCCAGCCCGACCGGCAGAGGCGCGGTGGAGGAGTCGTCCGCCATCAGCAGCGGCCAGAGGTACTGGTTCCACTCGGTGACGACCGTGATGAGCACGAAGGCGATCAGGGTGGGCCAGGACATCGGCAGGACGACCCGCCACAGCATCTTGAGCGGCCCGGCCGCGTCCATCTCCGCCGCCTCGATGATCTCCTTCGGCAGCGACAGGAAGTGGTTGCGCAGCAGGAACGTGCCGAAGGCGACGCCGGCCAGCGGGACGATGATCCCGGCGAAGGTGTTCCGCCACCCGAGCTGGGCGACCAGGGCGTAGTTGCTGATCACGGTCACCTGGTTGGGGACCATCAGGCTGGCGATCACGAACAGCAGCACCAGACTGCGGCCCGGGAACCGCAGGAAGGCAAGCGCGAACGCCGAGAGCACCCCGAGGGTGACCTCCACGACCGTGAGCACCGTGGTGATCAGGATCGAGTTGCGCAGGTAGTCGGTGAACGCGACGCCGGTGCCGACCCGCGAGTAGTTCGCCGTCGTGAACGGGTCAGGCACCCACGTGACCGGCACGGTGTAGATGTCCGGCCGCTCCTTCAGCGACGAGAGCAGGATCCAGTACAGCGGCAGGGCGACGACCAGGACGATCAGCAGCAGCCCCAGGTAACCGCCGATGCGGCCCAACGGCCCGGACTCCTCGTGCGGCGCTGACTGCCCGTGCGCCGCAGGACCCGTCCGCGCCTGCGGCGTCGCGTCCGTCTGCCCGGAGGGCGCCGGCGTGCTCACGACTCCCGCCCCCGCTCCATGACGCGGACCTGGACGAGGGTGACGACCAGCAGGACCAGGAACATGATGGTCGCCACCGTGGCGCCGAAACCGGCCCGCTGGTGCACGAAGGTCTCCTGGTAGACCTGATAGACCATCGTCGTCGTGCCGTTGCCGAGCGGGCCACCGCGGGTCATCGTGTCGATCACGTCGAAGACCTGGAAGCTGTTGAGCAGCACGGTGATGAGCAGGAAGAACGTCGCCGGGCGCAGCTGCGGCCACGTGACGTGCCGGAACCTGCGCCAGGTCGAGGCCGCGTCGATCTCGGCGGCCTCGTCGAGCTCTGCCTGCCTGCCCTGCAGGGCTGCCAGGTAGATGACGAAGGTGTAACCCAGGTTCTTCCAGATGTAGGTGGCGGTCACCATGAACAACGCCCATCCCGGGTCCTGGTAGAACGCCGGGGCGTCCACGCCGACCCGGCCGAGCAGGTCCTGCACCAGGCCGAACGTCGGGTCGAACACGAACTGGAACGCGACGCCGACCGCTGCCCCGGCGAGTACGAAGGGCGCGAAGACCAGCGAGCGCACCGCGTTGCGACCGAAGAGCTTCTGGTCCAGCAGCAGGGCCAGCGCCAGGCCGATGACCATCGAACCGATCACCGCCGCCCCGGTGAAGACGACGGTGTTCCACAGCACCTGCCGGCTGGCCTGGCTGGTGAACCACTCGACGTAGTTGTCCAGGCCGATGAACGAGGCGGTCGGTGCGGAGATGTTCCAGTCGGTGAACGACAGCCGGACGTTGTCCAGCAGCGGGCGGTAGGTGAAGATCGCCAGCAGGACGAGGTTGGGCAGCAGGAAGGCGGCTGCGATGAGCACGTCGCGCCGACGGTTGCCCGGGGGGCCGGCCTTGAGCGAGGGCGTAGGCAGGTCGCGAGGGGCGGCCAGCGGAGCCGATGGGCGCGGAGTGTCGGACGCAGCGGTGATCGGCTGGGCACTCACGGTCGCCGACCTTGACTTGCTGGGGTGAACGGCAGGTGATCGGGCGTGTCCGTCGGACACGCCGTCGGGTGAACACGCCGGTCCGGCGTCTCGGCGACCTGCGTCCCCGCTCGTCGGGCCCGGCGGTGCCCGGGCTCGGCCGACCGCCCTCGTCCGGCGCTGCTGGGCGCTCAGCGGACGACGACGGCGAACTCCTGCTGCTCGACGAACTCACCGATCACCGGGGCGCCCAGCACCTCGCCGCCGAGCAGCAGCCCACCGGAGGTCTGCGCGTCGGCCAGCAGCAGCGCGTCGTCCTCGCTGACCGCGGACAGGTCGGTGTGCGGGCGCACCCAGTCCAGGTTGCGCCGGGTGCCGCCGGAGACGTAGCCGGCGGCCAGCGCCTCGCGCGCCCCGGTCAGGTACGGGACGGCGGCGGCGTCGACCACCGCGGTCACCCCGCTGGCCCGGGCCATCTTGTAGAGGTGGCCGAGCAGGCCGAACCCGGTCACGTCGGTGCCGGCGCGGATCCCGGCGGCGACGGCGGCGCGGGAGGCCTCGGCGTTGAGCGTGGTCATGGAGGCGAGCGCCTCCGCGGAGACCTCGCCGGTGGCCTTCATCCGGTTGTTCAGCACGCCGACGCCCAGCGGCTTGGTCAGCGACAGCGGCGTGCCGGCCACCGCCCCGGAGTTGGTGATGATCCGGTCGACGTCGACCAGCCCGGTGACCGCCATGCCGTACTTGGGCTCCGGGTCGTCGATGGAGTGCCCGCCCCCGACGTGGCAGCCGGCCTGGTGGGCGATCTCCAGCCCGCCGCGCAGCACCTCGGCGGCCAGCTCCGCGGGCAGCACGTCGCGCGGCCAGCCGAGCAGGTTCACCGCCACGACCGGGGTGCCGCCCATGGCGTAGACGTCGGAGAGGGCGTTGGCCGCGGCGATCCGGCCGAAGTCGTAGGCGTCGTCGACGACCGGGGTGAAGAAGTCGGTGGTCAGCACCAGCCCCTGGCCCCCCGGGATGCGCACGACGGCGGCGTCGTCGCCGTCGTCCAGCCCGACGACCAGCTGGGCGGCGGGGTCGACCGGGCCGGTGGCGGTCAGCCCGGCCACGACGGACTCCAGCTCGCCGGGCGGGATCTTGCACGCGCACCCGCCGCCGTGGGCGTACTGGGTCAGCCGGGTCGCAGTGGCGGTCATGACGCCGAATCTATGCCCTCGTTCCGGGCTGGTCGGTGACGCCGGGGCTCGGGCGTAGGGTCGGCCGCGGAGACGTCAGGGTGCCTGGTGGCCCCCGCGGCCTCTAAAGCCGACGTGGCCGAGCATCTCGGTCAGGCGGGTTCGATTCCCGTCCGTCTCCGCCAGCCTGCCGCGGAGCCGGCCTCTCCGGGCCGGCTCCGCGGTCGTTGGCCCCGCGCGGCGAGCACCTAGGGTGGCGGTCGTGAGCGGTGACCCGCGCCGTCAGGTGCCCCGGACGGACACGGTCCTCGGCGAACCGCAGGTCGCCGCCGCCGTCGCCCGGCTGGGCCGGGACCTGGTCAAGGCCGCGGTGCAGACCGCGCAGCAGCAGGTGCGGGAGGGCGCGCTGTCGCCGGACGACGTCGTCGGGGCCGTGCTGGAGCGGCTGCCGGGCAGCGCGAGCAGCCTGCGCCCGGTGCTCAACGCCACCGGCGTGCTGGTGCACACCAACCTCGGCCGGGCGCCGCTGTCACCGGCCGCCGTCGATGCCGTGGTCGCCGCCAGCGGCACGACCGACGTGGAGCTGGACCTGGCCACCGGCCGCCGCGGCCCGCGCGGGGAGGGCGCGCTCGGGGCGCTGCTGGCCGCCGTCCCGGCCGCCGAGGCCGCGCTCGTGGTCAACAACTGCGCCGCCGCGCTCGCCCTGGTCGCCACCGCGCTCGGCGGTGAGCTGGTCATCGCCCGCGGCGAGCTGGTGGAGATCGGTGACGGTTTCCGCATCCCCGAGCTGCTGGCCGCCACGGGCGCTCGGCTGCGCGAGGTGGGGACGACGAACCGGGTCTCCGTCGCCGACTACACCGGCGCGCTGGGGCCGGACACCGGTGCGGTGCTGAAGGTGCACCCGTCGAACTTCGTCGTCCGCGGCTTCACCCGCTCCGCCGACGTCACCGAGCTGTCCGCCGCGCTGGCCGGCACCGGCGTGCCGCTGGTGGCCGACGTGGGCAGCGGGCTGCTCCGCCCGCACCCGCTGCTGCCCGACGAGCCCGACCTGCAGACCACCCTCGCCGACGGCGCCGACCTGGCGCTGTGCAGCGGCGACAAGCTGCTCGGCGGGCCGCAGGCGGGGATCGTGCTGGGCCGGGCGGAGCTGGTGCAGCGACTGCGCCGGCACCCGCTCTACCGCGCGTTGCGGGTCGACAAGACCACCCTGGCCGCGCTGGAGGCGACGTTGCGCGGGCCGGTGCCCCCGGTGCGCCGGATGCTGGACGCCGACGTCGCGGGCCTGCGGGCCCGCGCCACCGCCGTCGCCGCGACGCTGCGGGCGCACGGCATCGAGGCGGAGGCGGTCGACGCGACCGCCCGGGTCGGCGGTGGAGGAGCCCCGGAGTTCGAGCTGCCCAGCGCCGCGGTGGCCGTGCCGCTGGCGTTCGCCGAGCCGCTGCGCGCCGCGAGCACCCCGGTGGTCGGCTACGCCGCCGGCGACCGGACCCACCTGGACCTGCGCAGCCTCGCCCCCGCCGACGACGAGCGGCTGGCCGCGATGGTGCGGGAGGTGGCGGCTGCGTGGACGTGATCGCCACCGCGGGCCACGTCGACCACGGCAAGTCGACGCTGGTGCGGGCGCTGACCGGCATGGAGCCCGACCGCTGGGAGGAGGAGCGCCGGCGCGGGCTGACCATCGACCTGGGGTTCGCCTGGACCACGCTGCCCGGCGGCCGCCGCCTGGCCGTGGTCGACGTGCCCGGCCACGAGCGGTTCGTCGGCAACATGCTCGCCGGCGTCGGCTCGGTGCCGGCCGCGCTGGTCGTGGTCGCGGCGGACGACGGCTGGTCGGCGCAGACCGCCGAGCACGTGGCCGTGCTGGACGCGCTGGGCGTGCGGCACGGTCTGCTCGCGGTCACCAAGGCCGACCTCGCCGACGCGGGCCCGGTGCTCGCCGACGCCGCGCAGCGCCTGGCCGACACCTCGCTGGGGCAGGTGCCCGCGGTGGCCGTCAGCGCCCGCACCGGCGAGGGCGTGCCGGAGCTGACCGCGGCCCTGGACGGCGTGCTGGCGGCCCTGCCGGCGCCCGACCCCGCCGCGGCGGTGCGGCTGTGGGTCGACCGGGCCTTCACCATCCGCGGCGCCGGGACCGTGGTCACCGGCACCCTGGCTGCCGGCACGGTGGGCACCGGGGACCGGTTCGCCCTGGGCGACCGGGAGGTGACCGTGCGCGGGCTGCAGTCCCTCGGGGCGCCGGTCGAGGCGGCGTCGGCGACCGCGCGGGTCGCGCTGAACCTGCGCGGGATCGCGGTCGAGGAGATCGCCCGCGGCGACGCGCTGCTCACCCCGGGCGCCTTCCGCCGGTCCACCGAGGTGGACGTCTCCCTGGCCGCTCCGCCCGAGGACCGGCTGCCCGGGGAGCTGGTGGTGCACATCGGCTCGGCCACCGTGGCCGCGCGGGTGCGCCCGCTGGACGGATCGGCGGTGCGGCTGCGGCTGAGCGCCGAGCTGCCCCTGCGGATCGGGGACCGGCTGCTGCTGCGCGACCCCGGCGCCCGCCGGGTGCTCGGCGCCGACGTGCGGGACGTCGACCCGCCTGAGCTGCGCCGCCGCGGGGCGGCCCGAACCCGCGGGGCCGAGCTGGCCGGGCAACCGACCGGGGAGGCCGGGGCGCTCGCCGACCTGCAGCGACGCCGGTTCGTGCGGCGGGCGGACTTCGTCGCGATGGGCTGGCCCGTGCCCGCCGGGGCGACCGAGGTCGGCCCGTGGCTGATCGCCCCGGGGCTGGCCGACGAGCTGGCGGCCCGGGTGCCGCAGGTGGTGGCCCGGTACCGGCAGCTGCGCCCGCTGGAGACCGGGCCGCCGACCGCGGTCCTGCGGTCGGCGCTCGAGCTGCCCGACGCCGAGCTGGTGCCCGCCGTCGTGCGCCCGCCGCTGTCGTTGCGCGATGGCCGCGTCGTCGCCGGCTCCGCGGGGCTGCCCGCGCACGTGCAGCGGGCGGTCGACGAGGTGCGGGCCCGGCTGGCCGGCGCTCCCTTCGCCGCCCCCGAGGCGCCCGACCTGGCAGCTGCCGGGCTCGGCCCGCGGGAGCTGGCGGCCGCGGTGCGCGACGAGCAGCTGGTCCGGATCGCCGAGGGGATCTACCTCGCGCCCGGCGTGGCCGAGGAGGCGAGGCGGCGGCTGGCCGAGCTGCCGCAGCCGTTCACCCTCAGCGACGCGCGCAAGGCGTGGCAGACCACGCGCCGGGTCGCCGTCCCGCTGGCCGAGTGGCTGGACGCGCGCGGGGTGACCGTGCGGCAGCCGGACAACACCCGCCGGCTGCGCTGACGGCCCGGTCGGTGGCCGGCGTGGCCGTGCGCTGAGCGAGGGTGCCTGCCCCGGCGCGAGGTGGTCCGACGACGCTCGTGCTCTGCTCACCAGGGGTGAGCAGAGCACGAGCTCCCCGGGGGCATCAGTCCGCGGCAGGCACCCAGCGGGCCGGCCGCTTCTCCCGGAAGGCGGCGACGCCCTCCCGGCCCTCGTCCGATGCGAAGGCGCGGGCCGAGAGCTCCGCGAGGGCGGGGAAGGCCCCGGCGAGGTCGTGCCCGCCGCGCAGCAGCTGCTTGGTCACCGTCAGCGCTGCCGGCGCCCCGGCCGCCAGCGCGGTCACCTGGGTGGCGACGGTCGCATCGACCTCGTCGTCGGCGACCGCGAGGTCGACCAGCCCGGCGGACGCCGCGGTGGCCGCGTCGAACACCTCGCCGGTGAGCATCAGCCGGTGCGCGGCGTGCGGCTGCATCCGCGGGCGGCACACCGCCGAGATCACCGCCGGCACCAGCCCGAGCCGCACCTCGCTGAACGCGAAGGTCGCCGAGGCCCCGGCGACGACGACGTCGCAGGCCGCGGCCAGCCCCACCCCGCCGGCCCGGGCCGGGCCGCGGACGACGGCGACCACGGGCTTGGGTGCGTGCCACACCCGGGTGAGCAGCTCGGGGAACTCGCGCACCCCCTGGTCGCTGCTCGCCCCGCCGGTGGCCTCCCGCAGGTCCATCCCCGAGCAGAAGACCCGGCCGGTGTGGTCGAGCACGACCACCCGGACGGCCTCGTCGGCCAGCGCGTCGTCCAGGGCGCCGCGGAGCTGAGCACGCATGGCCCGGGAGAGCGCGTTCCGGTCGGCGGGGGAGTCCAGGGTCAGCCGGGCCACCCCGGCGGAGACGTCGACGGTGAGCACGCGGTCGTCGTTGGTCGCGGAGGTCACCCCCGGCATCCTGCCGGGACAGCGCCCGCGGCGGTCACACTGGAGTCAGATGACCACCAGCCTGCCCCTGCTCACCGGTGCCCGCGCCAGCGACCCGGTGCTGCCGGCCGACCCGGCGATGCTGCCCGACAGCGCCCGGGCCGGCCTGGCCACCACCCCGTTCGGCCTGTACGTGCACGTGCCGTTCTGCGCCACCCGCTGCGGCTACTGCGACTTCAACACCTACACCTCCGACGAGCTCGGCCCGGGCGCCAACCGCAGCGAGTACGCGGCCACCGCGATCGCCGAGCTGCGGCTGGCCGCCGAGGTGCTGGGGCCGGACCGGCCCGCGGTGCAGACGGTCTTCGTCGGCGGCGGCACCCCCACCCTCCTGCCGGCCGGTGACCTGGTCGCGATGATGGACGCCGTCCGTGAGCTGTTCCCCGTCGCGCCGGACGTCGAGGTGACCACCGAGGCCAACCCGGAGTCGGTCACGCCGGAGTCGCTGGCCACGCTGCGGGCGGGCGGCTTCACCCGGATCAGCCTGGGCATGCAGTCCGCGGCCGAGCACGTGCTCGCGGTGCTGGACCGCCGGCACACCCCCGGCCGCGCGGTGCAGGCCGCGCACGAGGCGCGCGCCGCCGGCTTCGAGCACGTGAACCTGGACCTGATCTACGGGGCACCGGGGGAGTCCGACGCCGACTGGCAGGCCTCGCTGGACGCCGTCCTGGCCGCGCCGGTCGACCACGTCAGCGCCTACGCGCTGATCGTCGAGCAGGGCACCCGGCTGGCCCGCCGGGTCGCCCGCGGCGAGCTGCCGATGCCGGACGACGACGTGCTGGCCGACCGCTACGAGCAGGCCGACCGGGCGTTCGGGCAGGCCGGGCTGGGCTGGTACGAGGTGTCGAACTGGGCACGCGACCGCGCCGCCCGCTGCCGGCACAACGAGCTCTACTGGGCCGACGCGAACTGGTGGGGCATCGGGCCGGGGGCGCACTCGCACGTCGGCGGACTGCGCTGGTGGAACGTCAAGCACCCGGCGGCCTACGCCGACCGGCTCGCGACGGGCGTGCACCCCGCGGCCGACGTCGAGCAGCTCACCGCGGCCGACCAGGCGCTCGAGCGGGTGATGCTGGGGCTCCGGCTGCGCGACGGGCTGCCGCTGACCGCACTCAGCGACGCCGGCCGGGCGCGGGCCGCGGAGTCCGTGGTGCGAGGGCTGCTGGAGCCGGCGGCGCACGCCGCCGGGCTGGCGGTGCTGACCGACCGGGGCCGGCTGCTCGCCGACGCCGTGGTCCGCGACCTGACGGACTAGCTGTACGACTAGCCGATCTCGTCCAGCGGCAGGCCGACGTAGAGCATGCCGATGAGCTCCCCGGCTGCGGAGTGCACGCCGGTGTACGCGGTGAAGTACTCCCGGCCGGCGACCATGGCCGGCCCGGTGTAGGTCTGCCCGGCGAGCACCGCGGCGAGCACCGGGTTCGGGCTGCCATCGGGGTTGGTGCGGGGGATGTAGGTGCCGATGTTGCGCCGCCCCGCCGGGGTGACCACCGACGTGGCCGCCCGGACCATGCTGCCCTCGGCGTCGAGGCGCTGGAAGAGCGTGCAGCTGCCGCCCACCTCGGCGACGACCGCGTCGACCAGCCGCGCCGGGCGGCGCGGGTCGTCGTCCCGGTCCACCGGCACGCCGCCGAGCAGCAGCTCCGGGAGCGTCGCGCCGTGCGCGGCGTCGGTGGCCTGGTTGCGCACGGTCAGGCTCACCGCCTGCTCGCCCAGCGCCACGCCGCCGGCGTCGTCGAGCAGGTCCTGCGCGGTGGTCAGCGCCCGGCGGACGTAGGCCAGCCGCTGGCTGTCGGCGAGCTGCGCCACGGCGTCGGTGATCCGCGCCGAACCGCTCGCGGCCCGGTCGACGTTGTCCACCACCCGGTCGGTGGCGGCGCGCTGCTGGTCGACCGCGGCGCTGATCGCGTCCTGCGCCTCGGCGATGGACCCGAGCGTGCCGGTGATCCGCTGGATCGCGCTGACCGCCTGGCGGGTCTCGGACTGCACCGCCTCGATCTGCGAGCCGATGTCCTCCGCGGCCTGGGCGGTGCGGCTGGCCAGCTGCTTGACCTCGTCGGCGACGACGGCGAACCCGCGGCCGACCTCGCCGGCGCGGGCGGCCTCGACGAAGGCGTTGAGCGCCAGGAAGCGGCTCTGCTGGCTGATCGCGGAGATCAGCCGGACCATCTCGGTGATCGACTCGCTCGCCGTCTGCAGCGCGGCGATCCGCTCGTCGACGGCCTGGGCGTCGCGGACGGCCTCCTCGGCCACCGCCGAGGCGCGCGAGGTGCTGGCGGAGATGTCGGAGATCGCCGCCCGCAGCTCGGTGAGCGACTCCGCGGCCTCGCGCGAGGTGTCGGAGACCTCCCGGCTGGCCGAGGAGAGCACCCCGGCCTGCTTGGCCGCGGTCTCCAGTGTGCCGTCGTGCTCGGCCCGCCGGCGGGGACGGGCGGGCGGTGCCGGCGGCGGTTCGGCCGTCGTGGTCGTCGGCGGGGTGCTCCCAGCAGTGGACCAGCGCACGAACAGGCTCCTTCCGGCGCGCCCGAGCGCCACCGGCCGGACGTCGCGGGCACCGGGTGCGCCTGTGGGCAGCGCCCGGTCCTCCGACATGGACAGCAGTTCCGCCGGCAGGGCTCCTGTGACCGGCCGGCGGACCGCGAGGCGAATGCTAGGAGCTGGGAACGTCGTTCTCCCGCCCCCGCGTGATGACGCGCCGACCCTGGGTGATCGGCGGGGCGCGGGATCGTTTCCATCTGACGGATGTCAGACCGGGTCGACGACGTCTCGCACTGCCGCGGCCGCACCTCCGGCCACCAGCCTGGTGCCCGTGTCCGAGACCCCCGCCCTCGACATCGAGGGGCTGACCGTCCGGTACGGCGGCGGCACCGTCGCCGTCGACGCCCTGGACCTGCGCATCGGCACGGGCGAGACCGTCGCCCTGCTCGGCCCCAACGGAGCCGGCAAGTCCTCGACCGTCAACGCGGCGCTGGGCCTGTTCCGCCCCACCGCCGGCCGCGTGCGCCTGCTCGGCCGGGCGCCGGGCGCCGCCGTCCGGGCCGGTGCGGTCGGCGCGATGCTGCAGCACGGCGGCCTGCCCAGCGAGACCCGGGTGGGGGAGGTGCTCCGCCTCGTCGCCGGCAGGTACCCGGCGCCCTGGCCGCTGGCGGACCTGGCCACCACCGTCGGCATCGACGGGCTGCTCGACCGGCGCACCGACGCGCTGTCCGGCGGCCAGCGGCAGCGGGTGCTGCTGGCCGTCTCGTTGGTCGGCTCCCCGCCGCTGCTGCTCCTCGACGAGCCGACCGCGGCGATGGACGTCGAGGCGCGGCGGGCCTTCTGGACGACGATGCGCGGACTGGTCCGGCTCGGGCACACCGTCGTGTTCGCCACCCACCACCTGGAGGAGGCCGAGGCGGTGGCCGACCGCGTGGTCGTCGTCGACGGTGGCCGGGTGGTGGCCGACGGATCGGTCGCCGACGTGACCCGGGGCGCGGGGGAGCGCACCGTCCGGTTCCGCGCCGGCGGCCCGCGGGGCGAGCTGGCCGACCTGCCCGGGGTGACCGGCGTGGGCGGCTCGGCCGACGTCGTCGAGCTGACCACCAGCGACCCCGAGGCGACGCTGCGCGCCCTGCTGTCCCGCTTCGACCGGCTCCCGGACCTGGAGGTCCGCGGCGCCAGCCTCGAGCAGGCGTTCCTCGCGCTGCTGAGCGGTCGCACCCCGACCCGACCCACCACCGGAGCCGACCGATGACCGACCTGCTGCTCTTCCAGCTGCGCCGCGTGGGGCGGAACAAGCAGTACCTGTTCTTCACCGTGCTGCTGCCCGCGCTGTTCACCGTCTTCTTCACCGAGGTCTTCGGTGGCTACGCGGGGAGCGCCCGTGAGTACCAGGACTGGGCCCGCGACTACATGGTCTCGATGATGAGCTACGGCGCGCTGAGTGCCAGCCTGGGCGCCACCATCCGGCTGGCCTTCGACCGCAGGTCCGGGTGGCTGCGCCAACTGCGGGTCACCCCGATCCCGGCCGGTGCGGTGCTCACGGTCGAGGGGCTCGTCGGTGCGCTACTGGTCCTCCCCAGCCTGGTGGTGGTCGCGCTGGTCGGCCGGCTGGTCAACGGCGTGCAGCTGGGTCCGGCCACCTGGCTCGGCCTGGCCGCCGTGCTGTGGGCGGGGTCGGCGGTGTTCGTCGTGCTGGGCCTCCTGCTCGGGCTGGCCCTGGACGACCGGGCCGCCGGAGGGGCGATCGGGATCCTGAGCACCGTGCTCGCCGCCCTGGGCGGGCTGTGGGTGCCGGTGGAGGTGCTCCCGGACGGGCTGGCCGCGGTCGCCCACGCGCTGCCCTCCTACTGGTATGCCGAGCTCGGGCGGGACGTCGTCACCGGCGCCCCGCCCTCACCGGCCGCCGTGCTGACCCTGGCCGGGTTCGGCCTGGTCTTCGCGGCGGCGGCTCTCGCCGTCGCCCGGCGGCGTCCGCTGCACGCGGTCGCCGGCTGAGCCGGTGGAGGTGCGGCGGGGCGATACCGTCGCCGCCGTGGAGACCGGCGGCCGGAACTGGCGGGGAGCGGTGTGGTCGCTGCCCTGGCTGTTCTTCCAGCTGTTCCCGATCGCCGACCTCGTCGGCACCCCGCGCCCGGCGAGCGCGGTCGTGCTGGCGGTGGCCGGGCTGGTGGTCTTCACCGCGACGTACCTCTACTGCGTGACCGCGCTGCCGGGCACCGGCGGAGCCCGCTGGGACCTGGCGGTGCTGGCGGTGCTCGGCGTGGTGCTCGCCGTCGCCTTCGGCAGCGCGTGGGCCGGGCTGATGATCTACGTCTCGGCCGCGGCGTCGATGACGCTGCCGCACCGCTGGATCTGGCCCGTGGCCGGCGCGGCGGCCGCGGTGTCCGCCGCGGTGCTGGCGGTCAACGACGACTTCAGCCTCGCCGTCATCCCGGCGCTGTGCCTGCTCACCGCGTTCGCCATGCGCGGCATGCGGTACCTGATCACGGTCAACCGCGAGCTCACCGAGGCTCGCGAGGAACTGGCCCGCAACGCCGTCGCGGAGGAGCGGCTGCGCTTCGCCCGCGACCTGCACGACCTGCTCGGGCACTCGCTGTCGCTGATCGCGCTCAAGAGCGAGCTGGCCCGCCGGCTGGCCGCGCGCGACCCGGCCCGGGCCGCGGCGGAGATGGGGGACGTCGAAGAGGCGGCCCGCCGGGCGCTGGCCGAGGTGCGCGACGCCGTCAGCGGGTACCGGCAGGTCAACGCCGCCCAGGCGCTCGCCGAGGCCCGGGCTGCGCTCACCGGCGCCGGCATCGCCGTCCGGCTGCCCGACCGCGTGCCGGTGCTGCCGGGCACCGTGGACGCCGCGCTGGGCTGGGTGGTGCGCGAGGCGACGACCAACGTGCTGCGGCACAGCGGCGCCCGACGGGTGACCGTCTCGCTCACCGAGGACGGCGTCACCGCTGCCCTGGCCATCGAGGACGACGGGACCGGGACCGGGGAGCGGATCCAGGTGGTCGGTGCGTCCTCGGGCTCGGGGCTGGCCGGGCTGCGGGAGCGGGTCGCCGCGCTGGGCGGCGAGCTCACCGCGGGCCGGGTGGACGACGGCGGCTGGCGGCTCGCCGTCCGCCTGCCGCTGCAGCCGGCCGGGGCGGCGGCCCGGTGATCCGGGTGCTGCTGGCCGAGGACCAGACCCTGGTCCGCGGCGCGTTGCGGGCGCTGCTGGACCTGGAGGAGGACATCGAGGTGGTCGCCGAGGTGGGCCGCGGCGACCTGGTCGTCGCCGCCGCCCGGGAGCACCGTCCCGACGTCGCCCTGCTGGACATCGAGATGCCCGGTCAGGACGGCATCGAGGCCGCGCGGGAGCTCGCCGGCGCGCTGCCGGAGGTGCGGGCGGTCGTGCTCACCACGTTCGGCCGGCCGGGGTTCCTGCGCCGGGCGATGGAGGTGGGGGCGGCCGGGTTCCTGGTCAAGGACTCCCCGGTGGCCGAGCTGGCGCGGTCGATCCGCGCGGTGGTGGCGGGGGAGCGGGTGATCGACCGCGACCTCGCCGCGGCGGCGCTGGCGATGGGCGCCACGCCGCTGTCGACCCGGGAGGCCGACGTGCTGCGGGCCGCGGCCGACGGGGCGACCGTCGCCGACATCGCCGGGCGGCTGTTCCTCAGCGAGGGGACGGTGCGCAACTACCTGTCCTCGGCGATCGGCAAGACCGGCGCGCGCACCCGGGTGGAGGCCGCCCGGGTGGCCGAGGAGAAGGGCTGGCTCTAGCGGGGCTGGTCGAGGTCCATCGCCGCGGAGCCCCCGCGGTGGGCGCTCCACGGGCCGCTGCCCCAGGGGGCCGTGGTGGTGCCGGGGTCGCCGGACTGCGCGGGCAGCTCGGCGGTGTCCGGCGCGGCGTGCCGGGGGGCCGGCTCGCGCATGAGCGTGTCGAGGTCCAGCACCCGGACGTGGATGACGTTGCGCTGCTGCAGCGCCGCCCGCAGCGCGCGGTGCAGGCCGTCCTCCAGGTACATCTCGCCGTGCCACTGGACGGCGTGCGGGAACAGGTCGCCGTAGAAGGTGGAGTCGTCGGCCAGCAGGGCGTCCAGGGCCAGCTCGCGCTTGGTCGTGACCAGCGTGGCGAGCCGGATCTGCCGCGGCGGGATCATCGCCCAGTCACGGGTGGAGAAGTTGTGGTCGGGATACGGCCGCCCGTCCCGCACCGCCTTGAAGATCAGAGCTGGTCCTCCCGTTCCCCCGGACACCCCCGGAGGGGTGCTCTCGACCGCCGTCCACCCTAGTGGGCCGGGCCCCGCCACGCCGACGGCCGGGACGGCACCGACGACCGGGACGGCGCCGGGCACCCGGTGCCACCGCGAGCCGGACGACGGCGGGGGAGTGCGGTCGTATGCTGGCACTCGGCTCGCGCGAGTGCCAGGACGCGTCCTGGTCGGCCGTGCGCGGGCCCGTCGAACCGGTACGGGAGGTGTCAGCCGTGGCGCACGACGACCGGCGCCTGCGGGTGCTGCGAGCCATCGTCCAGGACTACGTCTCCACCAACGACCCGGTGGGGAGCAAGGCGCTGGCCGCGCGGTACGACCTCGGGGTCTCCCCGGCCACCATCCGCAACGACATGGCGGTGCTGGAGGAGGAGGGGTACATCGCCCAGCCGCACACCAGCGCCGGGCGGGTGCCCACCGACAAGGGCTACCGCCTCTTCGTCGACCGGCTGTCCTCGGTCAAGCCGCTGTCGGCCGCCGAGCGGCGGGCCATCGAGCGCTTCCTCGACGGCGCCGTCGACCTGCACGACGTGCTCGGCCGCAGCGTCCGGCTGCTGGCCCAGCTCACCCGCCAGGTCGCCGTCGTCCAGTACCCGACGCTGTCGCGCAGCGCCGTCCGGCACCTCGAGCTCGTGCCGCTGACCAGCAGCCGGCTGCTCATGGTGCTCATCACCGACACCGGCCGGGTCGAGCAGCGCGTCGTCGACACCCCGGACGACGTCGAGCCCGACACCGTCGCCGAGCTGCGCACGCTGCTCAACGCCGCCTTCACCGGCAAGAAGCTCGCCGAGGCCAGCGACAAGGTCGGCGACCTGGTCGAGAACGCCCGGCCGCAGCTGCGGCCGCTGGTCGCCGCGGTCAGCGCCACCCTGCTGGAGACGCTGGTCGAGCCCTCGGAGGACCGGCTGGTCATCGGCGGCACGGCGAACCTCGCGCAGGGCAGCGCGCTGGACTTCCCGGGCACCTTCCGCCCGCTGCTGGAGGCCCTGGAAGAACAGGTGGTCGTCCTGCGGTTGATGGCCGAGGTGGGTCCGAGCACGGTGACGGTGAGCATCGGTGAGGAGAACGAGCACGAGGCGCTGACCGCGGCGTCGTTCGTCTCCGTGGGCTACGGGTCCGGCGACCAGGCGCTCGGCGGCCTCGGCGTCGTCGGCCCCACCCGGATGGACTACGCAGGCAACATGGCCGCGGTACGAGCCGTGGCCCGCTACGTCGGCCACCTGCTGGCCGAGAGCTGAGGACGGGACAAGACTGCATGGCGACCGACTACTACGGCGTGCTGGGCCTGGCCCCCGGAGCGACCGACTCCGAGATCAAGAAGGCCTACCGCCGGCTGGCGCGGGACCTCCACCCCGACGTCAACCCCGCCCCGGAGGCCAAGGAGCGCTTCGGTGAGGTCAGCCGCGCCTACGAGGCGCTGACCGACCCGGAGAAGCGCCGCATCATCGACCTCGGCGGCGATCCGTACGACACGAACGGCGGCCGGGGCGGCAGCCCGTTCGGCAACGCCGGCTTCGGTGGGCTCGGCGACATCATGGACGCCTTCTTCGGTGGCGCCGGAGCCGCGCGCGGTCCGCGCGGCCGGGTCCGCGAGGGCAGCGACGCGCTCATCCGGGTCGAGCTCGACCTGGCCGAGACGGTCTTCGGGACGACGACGGAGATCACCGTCGACACCGCGGTGGTCTGCGACGTCTGCACCGGTGCCGGCACCGCCCCGGGCACCCACCCCGAGACCTGCCCCACCTGTAACGGCCGCGGCGAGGTGCAGAGCGTGCAGCGCTCCTTCCTCGGCCAGGTCATCGCCAGCCGCCCCTGCCCGACCTGCCAGGCCACCGGCCAGGTCATCCCGAACCCGTGCGCGCAGTGCGGCGGTGACGGCCGGGTCCGCGCCCGCCGCACCATCCCGGTGAAGATCCCCGCCGGCGTCGAGGACGGCATGCGCATCCGGCTGGCCGGCCACGGCGAGGTCGGCCCCGGCGGCGGCCCGGCCGGCGACCTCTACGTCGAGGTGCACGAGCGCCCGCACGACGTCTTCACCCGCGACGGCGAGGACCTGCACTGCCGGGTCACGCTGCCGATGACCGCCGCCGCGCTGGGCACCACGCTCAAGCTGGAGACCCTCGACGGCAACGAGGACCTCGCCATCCGGCCCGGCACCCAGTCCGGCAGCGTGCTCACCCTGCGCGCGCACGGCGCCCCGCGGCTGCGCGGCACCGGCCGGGGCAACCTGCTGGTGCACATCGAGGTGCAGACCCCCAGCCGGCTCGACGAGCGCCAGCAGGAGCTGCTGCGCGAGCTCGCGGCGCTGCGCGGTGAGGAGCTGGCCGACGGTGCCGCGGCCAACCACGGCGGCGGCCTGTTCTCCCGGGTGCGCGACGCGTTCAACGGCCGATGAGCGAGGCCCCGGACGCGCCCGCGGCGGACGGTGCCCCCCTCTTCCTGCTCGACCAGGTGCCCGACGGCGACGTCGTCACCGTGGACGGCACCGAGGGGCGGCACGCGGTCGACGTGCTGCGGCTGGCCTCGGGCGAGCGGGTCAAGGTCGCCGACGGCCGCGGCCTGCTCGTCGAGGGCACGGTCACCGCGGCCGGGCCCGGCGGGCTGCAGGTGCAGGTGGACGCCCGGCACGAGGTGCCCGCCCCGCAGCCGGAGTTCGTGCTGGTCCAGGCGCTGCCCAAGGGCGACCGCGGGCCGCTCGCCGTCGACCTCGCCACCGAGCTGGGCGTCGACCGGATCGTGCCGTGGACCGCGGCCCGCTGCGTCACCCGCTGGCGCGATGACCGGGTGGAGAAGGGCCTGGCCAAGTGGCGCTCGGCCGCCCGGGCGGCCAGCAAGCAGGCCCGCCGGCCGCGGGTGCCCGAGGTGACCGAGCCGATGACCACCCGCCAGGTGGTCGGCCTGCTCGCCGACGTCGACCTGATCCTGGTGCTGCACGAGCAGGCGCGGGAGCCGTTCGCCCGGGTCGAGGTGCCGGCCACCGGCACCGTCGCCGTCGTCGTCGGCCCCGAGGGCGGGCTCACCGACGGCGAGGTGGTGGCATTCCGCGCCGCCGGTGCCCGCTCGGTGCGGCTGGGCGCCGAGGTGCTGCGCACGTCGACCGCCGGCGCCGCCGCCCTCGCCGCACTCAGCGCCCGCACCCGCTGGGCCTGACCTCCCCGGTGATCATGGGCGGGTTGCCGGGGACAGGCCGCGGGACGGCGTGGCGACCGGCGAGACGCCCATGACCGACAACGGTGGGGTCATCTGATCGCCTGCCGGGCGCGGGCGCTGACCAGGTCGACCCCCGCGGTCAGCAGCACGACGGCCACCAGCACCGTGGTCACCGCGGCCCAGTCGAAGGTGGCCAGCGACGTCGCCAGCAGCGCGCCCAGCCCGCCGGCACCCAGCAGCCCGATCAGCACGGTGTCCCGGATCGCGACCTCCCACCGGTACAGCGCGTAGGCCAGCACCGGCCCGACGGCCCGCGGCGCCACGCCGTACAGCCAGCCGGCCACCGGCGGCGCGCCCATCGCCGCCAGCGCCGCCCGCGGTCGCGGGTCGAGCTCCTCGGTGGCCTCCGCGGCGAGCCGGCCCAGCACCCCCAGGGTGTAGACGCCGAGCGCGAGCGCCCCGGGCAGGACGCCGGGCAGCAGCACGAACAGCAGCACCAGCGCCCACACCGGTGGCGGCACGGCGCGCAGCACCAGCAGCGCCAGCCGGACGACGCTGCCCACCACCCGGCGCCCCGGGCCCGGGCGCCCGGCCGGGTGCGCGGCCACCCCGGCCAGCAGCACCGCCCCGACGGTGGCGACGGCGATCGCGATCACCGACATCTGCAGCGTCTCCACCCCGGCGGTGACGACGGCGCGCAGCAGGCCGGCATCGGTGGCCGGCGGCCAGGCGGCGGCCAGCACGTACCGCAGCTGCTCGCCGGTGCGGTCGGAGACCAGGGTCGCGGGGGAGACCGCCAGGTACCACCAGGCCCATCCCACCGCGGCGACGGTGACCGCCACTGCGCTGGTGAGCCCCGGGTCGCGCCGGAGCCGGTCACCCGACGAGCGCGGCGACGCGACCCGCCGGCGCACCGCCCGACCGGCCACCACGGCCAGCACGCAGAGGGCGGTGAGCGCGTAGACGCAGGTCCACACCTGCCCCCAGCGCAGCGAGGTGAACGACAGCGACAGCTGGTACCCCAGCCCGCCGGCGCCGATCAGCCCGAGCACCACCGCCGAGCGCACCGCGCACTCCAGCCGGTAGAACGAGTACGACAGCAGCCCGCCCGACGCCGGCGGCAGCAGTCCGTAGACGACGGCGGCCACCCGACCGGCGCCGGCGGCGAGCAGCGCGTCGTGCGCGCCGCGCGGCACCTCGTCGAGCAGGTCGGCGAACACCTTCGCCGTCACCGCCCCGTACGGGATGCCGATCGCCAGCACGCCGACCCACGGGTCCAGGCCCAGCAGGTTGACCAGCAGCAGCCCCCACACCGCCTCGTGCAGCCCGCGGGGCACGGCCAGTGCGCCGCGGGCCAGCAGCCACCCGGCCCGCCGCCGTCCCCAGGTGGTGCGGGCGACGGCGACCGCGCCGACCGCCCCCAGCCCGACCGCCAGGGCGGTGCCCAGCGCCGCGTAGGCGATGGTCACCAGCGTCGCGGAGCCCAGCACCGAGAGGAAGGCGGGGTCGAGCTCGGGGGCGAGGGCGGCCGCGGCGAACCGGCCGAACTGCGCCGTCCCCGACCGGTTGACCACCTCGCCGGCGAGCAACCCGGCTCCGGCCAGCGCCCCGCCGACGACGGCGAGCGTTCCCAGCCCCCAGGCCCACCGGGTGCGCGCCCGCCGCAGCCGGGGGGCGGGCATCGCGGTCAGCACCGTCACCGCGGCGCCCCGTAGAACTCGGCCAGGTCACCGGCGGTCAGCCGCGCCGCCGGGGCGTCGAGCACCACCCGCCCGTCGACCAGCCCGACCACCCGGGTGCAGTGCCGCAGCGCCAGCGCCGGGTCGTGCAGCGAGGCCACCAGCGCGCCGTTCCGCTCGGCGGCGAGCCCGGCCAGCAACCCGAGCACCGAGTCGGCGAGCACCGGGTCCAGCGCGGAGGCGGGCTCGTCGGCGAGCACCACCTCCGGGCGCTGCACCAGCAGCCGGGCGACCGCCACTCGCTGCCGCTGCCCACCGGAGAGCCGCTCGGTGCGCTCGTAGGCCCGGTCGGCCAGCCCCACCGCCGACAGCGCGGCCAGCACCTCGGGCATCCCCTGCGGGCGCACCAGCGACCAGGCCGCCCGGGCCGCCGACCAGTCGCCGAGCCGGCCGGCGTTGACGTTGTGCACCACCCGCAGCTGGCCGACCAGCTCCAGGTGCTGGTGCACCGTGCCCATCCGGGCGCGCAGCCGGCGCAGCGCCGGCCCGCGCAGCGCCGCCGGGTCGGCGCCGAGCACCCGCAGTGCCCCCGCGGTGGGCTGCACCGAGCCGTTGACCAGCCCCAGCAACGTCGACTTGCCGGCGCCCGACGGCCCGACCAGCGCCACCCGCTCACCGGCGCCGACGGTCAGGTCGACGCCGGTGAGGGCGGGGGTGCCGCCGTAGCGGACCGAGACGCCGTCCAGCCGGATAACGGCGGTCAGCTGATCAGCCCCAGCTCGCGGCCGATCTCCTCGATCTGGGTGTAGTTCGAGGCCTCGGTCGGGATGAACGACCCGGCGCCGAACAGCTCGAGCACCTCGGCGTCGTCCGGGTCGTCGGCGGACAGCCCGGTGAACCAGTCGGTCAGCCGGCCGGGCAGGTCCGCGCCGATCCGTTCGACCGCCTGCGGCCCGAGCAGCCAGTGGTAGTCGTGGTAGGCCGGGGTGCGGGCGTACTGCACCACGGCGGGGTCGACCGCGCCCTCCTCGCTGCGGGAGGTCCACACCTGCTCGTTGAGCACGCCGGCCTGGTAGCTGCCCGACGCCACCAGCGCCAGCGTCGCGTCGTGCGAGCCGGAGAACCCGGGCCCGCCGGGGAAGCCCTCGGGGTCCACGCCCTGCTGCTGCAGGAACCAGGCGGGCATCAGCCGGCCGGAGGTGGAGGTCTCGCTGCCGTAGGTGAACCGCAGGTCGGCCAGCGGGGCGAGGTCGTCCGACGGTGCGAGCCCGGTGGCGGTGTTCACCACGAACACCGAGTGGAAGTCCTCGTCGATGTCGCGCTGGGCGATGGGCTCCGCGCCGGGGGTCTGCAGCCGGGCCTGCACGCCGGTGAGGCCGCCGAACCAGACCAGGTCGAGGTCGCCGGTGCGGAAGAGGGAGACGGCGGCGCCGTAGTCGGTCACCGGCTGGTAGGTGACGTCCAGGTCGAGCGCGTCGGACATCGCGTCCGCGACGGTGCCGTGCAGCCGCTGCAGGACCTCGGGGTCCTGGTCGGGGATGGCGCCGATGGTGAGGGTCTGGCGGCCGCCGCTGGTCGGTGCGGCAGAGCCCCCGGAGCCGGTCACGGGGGAGGAGCGGTCGCCGCAGGCGGCGAGCGCGGCGGCGGTGACGGTGGCCGCGGCGCCGGTGAGGAAGCCGCGCCTGCTCACCCTCCTGTTCGCTTGTACGAGGCCACCCGACCGGACGGCGGAACGGGTGCTCACTACGTCCTCGCGGGGGGACGGGGAACGGACACGGGGGCCTCCACGTGGGCTCGGGGAACGGGTGCGCCCATCCTGGCGCACCCGTACCCCGAGGGGCCCCGCCGGGTTCAGCCCAGTTCGACGATGCTGCGCGTGACGCCGGCCTGCTCGGTGAGCACCTCGCCGATGTGCTGCTGGGTCTCGTTGATCCGGCCGACGATCTCCCGGATGGAGGTCAGTGCGCCGACGACGTTCTGCACGTCGCCCTGGATGGTGGCCACCCGGCCGCTGACGTCCTCGGTGGCCTGCGCGGTCTCCCGGGCCAGCTCCTTGACCTCCCCGGCGACGACCGCGAACCCCTTGCCGGCGTCGCCGGCGCGCGCGGCCTCGATGGTGGCGTTGAGGGCCAGCAGGTTGGTCTGCTCGGCGATCCCGTTGATCACCTTGACCACCTTGTCGATCTCCGCGCTGGAGCGGCCGAGCCCGGCGACGAACTCGCTGGCCTCCCCGGCGACCCGCTGCCCGTCGCCGGCCACCTGGGTGGCCTCGGCGACGTTGCGCTGCACCTCGTCGATGGAGGCGACCATCTCCCGGCCGGCGTCGGCGATCCGCTTGGCGGCCCTGATCCGCTCCATCGTCTGGCCGATCAGGAAGGCGGTGTTGCGCAGGGCGTCCTTGCGGCTGTCGGCCATGATCAGTCTCCGCTTGGCGAAGAAGTCCATCGTGCCCACGATGCGGCCCTCGACCTCGATCGGGAGGCAGACGCCAGACCTGACGCCGGCCGCCCGCGCCGAGGGCGCCCGCACGCAGTCGGTGACCGAGCCGAGGTCCTCGACGAAGACCAGGTCGTGCGCCGCCCAGGTGCGCCCGGCCACGCCGACGCCCTCGGCGAAGCTCGCGTCGCGGCTGACGGCGTGGAACTCCGCGCCCAGGTCGCCGGACTCCAGGGACAGCACGAGCGCGTCGCGGCCCTCGTCCACCGTCCAGAAGGAGCCGTACTGCCAGTCGAACTCGCGCCGGATGGTGTCCAGCGCGGTGGTGACCGCCTCCTCGACGTCGGTCGCCCGGCTGAGCCGGCGCAGCAGGCCGCTGGTGGCGGCGACGTCACCGGCGGCCCGCTTCTGGTCCGCGGCCTCGGCGACCCGGCCGAAGGCCTGTGACACCAGCAGGCCGACCGCCCGCAGCGCTGCCAGCCGCTCCGCGGAGGGGCTGAGGGTCTCGGTGGTGAAGAAGTCCATCGTGCCGATCACCTGGCCCTTCCGCGTGATCGGGAAGCAGACCCCGCTGCGCACCCCGGCGCGCTGGGCGGCGGGGGCGCGGACGCAGTCGGTCATCTCGCCGAGGTCGGCGACGAAGAACAGGTCCCGGCTCCTCCAGGCGCGGCCGGAGAGCCCGACGCCCTCGGCGAAGGAGGCGCTCAGGGTGACCTCGCGGAACTCCTGACCGGCGGTGCCGGACTCCACGGCGAAGTGCAGCGCGTGGTCGTCGGGGGAGATCCGCCAGTAGGAGCCGTAGGCCCAGCCGAAGTCCTCCCGGACGGTGTCCAGCGCGGCCCGTGCCACCTCGTCCTCGGTCGAGGCGCCGTCGAGGGCGACCAGCACCCGGGTGACCGCGGTGACGTCCGAGCGCGCTTCCGCCAGCAGGGCCAGGACGTCCTGGTCCGCCTGCCGGTTCGCTCCGAACCTCATTGCTGCACTCCTGATGCCGGTGGTCACGGGATCCGTCCCACGACTCCTCGGCAGGTCCCGGCCGGAACTTGAACGCAGATGATCAAGTTGTGCGCAGTGGAATAGACGACGTGGTTCCGGATCGGGTCGGGGACTACGGTTCCCGCCATGACCGGGACCAGCAGCGACTGCCTGTTCTGCCGCATGGTCGCGGGGGAGATCGCCCCGGACGTCGTCCGGGAGACCGGCCGCACCCTGGCGTTCCGGGACATCTCCCCGCAGGCGCCCACCCACGTGCTCGTCGTCCCCCGGGACCACCACCCGACGATCGGGGCCCTGACCGCCGCCGACCCGGCGCTCGCCGCAGAGCTCCTGGCCGCCGCGCAGGCGGTCGCGGAGCAGGAGGGGCTGGCGACGGCGGACAGCCCCGAGCCCGGCTGGCGGCTGGTGGTCAACAGCGGGCCGGACGGTGGGCAGACCGTGCACCACGTGCACCTGCACGTGCTCGGTGGCCGGGGCCTCACCTGGCCCCCGGGCTGAACGGCCGCTGCGCCAGCCCGGCCGGGGGAGCGCCGCGCGGGTAGACTCGCCCGCGTCACAGCCCCGTCGCAGGAAGGCAGGGTCGAGCGTACTTGCCCGACACCTCACCAGACGCCGTCCCGGCCGCCCTCACAGCGTCGGCCCGCGAGCTGTCCGCGCGTGCCGCGGCAGCCGGCGTCCCGGACGACACGGCCGTACCGGCCGACGTCCGCACCGCCATCACCGTTCCCGAGACCGTCTCCATGGTCGCCCTGCTGGGCTCCGGCGACGAGCTGCTCCGGCTGGTCGAGAGCGAGCTCGCCGCCGACGTCCACGTCCGCGGCAACGAGATCGCCGTCACCGGCCAGCCGGCGGACAACGCCTTCGCCGTCCGCGTCTTCGACGAGCTGATCGCGCTGCTCGCCACCGGCCAGGTCCTCCGGCCGGACTCGGTCCGCCGGGTCGTCGCCATGCTCAGGGCCGGCGGCTCCGAGCGCCCGGCCGACGTGCTCAGCCTGGACATCATCAGCCGCCGGGGCCGCACCATCCGGCCCAAGACGCTGAACCAGAAGCGCTACGTCGACGCGATCGACACCCACAGCGTGGTCTTCGGCATCGGCCCGGCCGGTACCGGCAAGACCTACCTGGCGATGGCCAAGGCCGTGCAGGCGCTGCAGACCAAGCAGGTCAACCGGATCATCCTGACCCGCCCCGCGGTCGAGGCCGGCGAGCGGCTGGGCTACCTGCCCGGCTCGCTGTCGGAGAAGATCGACCCGTACCTGCGCCCGCTGTACGACGCGCTGCACGACATGGTCGACCCCGAGTCGATCCCGCGGCTCATGCAGTCGGGCACCATCGAGGTGGCGCCGCTGGCGTACATGCGCGGCCGCACGCTCAACGACGCGTTCGTCATCCTCGACGAGGCGCAGAACACCACCGCCGAGCAGATGAAGATGTTCCTCACCCGGCTCGGGTTCGGCTCGAAGATGGTCGTCACCGGCGACGTCACCCAGGTCGACCTCCCCGGCGGCGCGCAGAGCGGGCTCCGGGTGGTCCGGGACATCCTGCAGGGCGTCGACGACGTGCACTTCTCGACGCTCAGCAGCTCCGACGTGGTGCGCCACCGCCTGGTCGGCGACATCGTCGACGCCTACGAGCGGTGGGACACCGCCCGGCAGACCGCCACCGCGACGGCTGCCGGCCCGTCCCGGACGGCCCGCCCCCGCCGGCAGCAGGGGAGCTGACCGCGGTGCCCGTCGAGGTCGCCAACGAGTCCGAGATCGCCGTCGACGAGGACGCGCTGGCCGGCGTCTGCCGCTACGTGCTCGACAGCCTGGACGTCAGCCCGCTGGCCGAGTTGTCGGTGCTCTGCGTCGACGTCGACTACATGGCCACGCTGCACGAGCGGTGGATGGGGGAGAAGGGGCCGACCGACGTCCTCGCCTTCCCGATGGACGAGCTGGACACCGGCCGTCCCGACGACCCCGAGCCGGGTCCGGCCCTGCTCGGCGACGTCGTCCTCTGCCCGGCCGTCGCCGTCCGCCAGGCCCGGGCCGCCGGCCACTCGATGGCCGACGAGCTGCTGCTGCTGGCCACCCACGGAGTGCTCCACCTGCTGGGCTACGACCACATGGAGCCCGACGAGGAGAAGGAGATGTTCGGCCTGCAGTCCTCGCTGCTGGAGGGCTGGCGCTCCGTGCCGCGTCAACCGGTCACCGGGGAACCGGTCACCAGCGGGCCCTCGGAGCCGGGGGTCCGATGAGCACGACAGCGATCGTCCTGCTGGTGATCGCCGTCCTCCTCGTCCTGCTCGCCGGTGTCTTCGGCGCGCTCGACGCCGCCCTGCAGCGGCTGTCCCCGGCCGGGGTCGACGAACTCCGGCGCGACGGGGTGAAGCGGGCGGCTGCGCTGACCGAGGTCATGACGGAGCGGGCCCGGCACGTGGCCCTGCTCCTGCTGCTGCGGAGCGTCTGCGAGATGACCGCGGCCGTGGTGGTCGCCGTCGTCCTCTACGACCTGGTCGAGGGCCTGGCCGCGGGGATCGCCAGCGCCGCCGCCGTCATGACGGTGGTGAGCTACGTGCTCGTCGGCGTCGGCCCCCGCACGCTCGGCCGCCAGCACGCCTACCCGATCGGGCTGGCCGCGGCCGGGCTGATCCGCCTCCTGGGCCGGCTGCTGGGCCCGGTCGCCACCCTCCTGATCCTGATCGGCAACGCCATCACCCCCGGTCGCGGCTACCGCGACGGGCCGTTCTCCAGCGAGGTCGAGCTGCGCGAGCTGGTCGACATGGCCGAGGAGCGCGGCGTGGTGGAGTCCGGCGAGCGGAACATGATCCACGGCGTCTTCGAGCTCGGCGACACCATCGCCCGCGAGGTGATGGTGCCCCGCCCCGACGTCGTGTGGATCGAGCGCGGCAAGAACCTGCGCCAGGCGCTGGCGCTGTGCCTGCGCAGCGGCTTCTCCCGCATCCCGGTGATCGGGGAGAACGTCGACGACATCATCGGCGTCGTCTTCCTGAAGGACCTCGTCCGCCGGTCGCAGGGGCTGGCCTCCGGTGACCCGGGGCCGCAGGTCGAGGACCTCATGCGCCGGGCGAGCTTCGTGCCGGAGTCCAAGCCGGTCGACCAGCTGCTGCGGGAGATGCAGGCCTCGCGCACCCACATGGCCGTCGTCGTCGACGAGTACGGCGGCTTCGCCGGCCTGGTCACCATCGAGGACATCCTCGAGGAGATCGTCGGCGAGATCGACGACGAGCACGACACCGTGCAGCGCCCGCCCGTCGAGGAGCTCGAGGACGGGGCGGTGCGGATCACCGCGCGGCTGCCGGTGGAGGACCTCGCCGACCTGTTCAAGGTCGAGCTGCCCGACGACGACGGCGTGGAGACCGTGGGCGGGTTGCTCGCCCGGGAGATCGGCATGGTGCCGATCGAGGGGTCGGCCGCCGAGGTCGGTGGGCTGCACCTGGTCGCGGAGAGCACCGGCGGGCGGCGCAACCAGATCGACACCATCGTCGTCACCCGGGTGCCCGAGTCAGGGTCGGACGACGACGGCGGCACCGAGGACGGCGACGAGGACACGACCGCCCGGCAGCCCGAGCCGGCCACCGTGGAATCCTGACTCCTCGTGAGCGCTGCTGAGCTGGACCCCGAGGACGCCAAGCTGATCACCCTGGCCCGCTCCGCGCGCGGCCGCACGGGGGCCGCCGAGGGGGCCGCGGTCCGCGACACCGACGGGCGCACCTACCTCGCCGCCACGGTGGCGCTGCCCTCGCTGCAGCTGACCGCGCTGCAGGCCGCCGTCGCCGCGGCCGTCTCCAGCGGGGTCGACGGCCTGGAGGCCGCCGCCGTGGTCAGCGAGGCGGAGTCGGTCGAGGCGGCCGGGCTGGCCGCCGTCCACGACCTGACCGCGTCCGCGCCGGTGCTGCTGGCGAGCCCCGACGGGACGGTCCGCGTCACCGCCTGACCGCCGAGCTGCCCGCCGGACACGGCCGGTCCGGGGCCCGCGTCCGGCACCGCATGGTCATCTCCCCGTCATGTGCGGTTTCGTGTAGTCGAGGACCCGCCGGGCAGGCCCTGAGTACGCCGTACCGGGGCAGGGCCCCAGCGTGAGGCCCTCAGCCGGCCGTCGAGCCGGTGCGCCCGGTCGTGGATCACGAGGAGGCGCGAACATGAGAGCAGTCATCTACAAGGAACCCGGCAAGGTGGCCGTGGAAGAGGTGGAGAACCCGCGCATCCAGGACCCCACCGACGTGATCGTCAAGATCACCTCGACCGCCATCTGCGGGTCGGACCTGCACATGTACGAGGGCCGCACCGGCGCGGAGCCGGGGATCGTCTTCGGCCACGAGAACATGGGTGAGGTCGTGGAGGTGGGGCCGGGCGTCGCCAGCGTGAAGGTCGGCGACCGGGTCTCCATGCCGTTCAACGTGGCCTGCGGTTTCTGCAAGAACTGCCTGGCCAACAAGACCGGGTTCTGCCTGACGGTGAACCCCGGCTTCGCCGGCGGCGCCTACGGCTACGTCTCGATGGGCCCCTACGGCGGTGGCCAGGCGGAGTACCTGCGGGTGCCGTTCGCCGACTTCAACTGCCTGCAGCTGCCCAAGGGCACCGAGCACGAGAACGACTTCGCAATGCTCGCCGACATCTTCCCGACCGGCTACCACGCCGCAGAGCTGGCGCAGGTCAGCCCGGGGGAGAGCGTGGTCGTCATGGGCGCCGGCCCGGTGGGCCTGATGGCCGCCTACTCCTCGGTGCTGCGCGGGGCCGCCCAGGTGCTGGTGGTGGACAAGGTGCCCTCCCGGCTGAAGCTGGCCGAGCAGATCGGGGCCACTCCGATCGACTTCAGCCAGGCCGACACCGTGGAGCAGGTGCTGGAGCACACCGACGGCAACGGGGCGGACAAGGGGATCGACGCTGTCGGCTACCAGGCGCGGGCCCAGGACGACGAGGAGTCCCCGGCGATCGTGCTCAACACCCTCGTCGACGCCGTCCGGGCGACCGGCCGGCTCGGCGTGGTCGGGCTGTACGTGCCCTCCGACCCCGGCGCACCCAATGAGCACGCGGCGAACGGTGAGCTGTTGTTCAAGGTCGGCAAGTTCTTCGAGAAGGGCCTCACGATGGGCACCGGACAGGCCGACGTGAAGTCCTACAACCAGCAGCTGCGCGATCTCATCATCGAAGGACGGGCCGAACCCAGCTTCGTGGTCAGCAAGGAGCTCCCGCTGGACCAGGCCCCCGAGGCCTACCAGCACTTCGACAACCGCGAGGAAGGCTGGAGCAAGGTCGTGCTGAAGCCGGGGGCTGCAGCGGCGTGAGCACGGACGGCAGCCCCTCACCGGAACGGGGCGGCCATCCTGCCGTCGGCCCGGACGCGCACGCGCCGGGCCGACGGGGTCCCTCCGGCTCCATGATCGGGGCCCTGGCGGCCGAGCTGCTGGGTTCCTGGTTCTACATCTGGATGGGCACCGGGGCGGTGCTGGCCACGGCCGGCACCGCCGGCGGCGAACCGGTGCTGGACATCACCGCGGTCAGCGTCGCCTTCGCCTTCGCCGTGCTGGCCGCTGTCTACGTGACCGGGCCGATCAGCGGGGGTCACCTCAACCCGGCGGTCACCGTGGCGTTGGCGGCCGTGCGCCGGTTCCCGTGGCGAGCGGTGCCGGCCTACGTGGTCGCCCAGCTGCTCGGGGCGGTCCTGGCTGCCCTGACCAACTGGGCCCTGTTCGGGGGCCGGGCGCGGGCGGACTTGCTGCTGGGTGCCACCACCCCCGGGGATCGGGGCGCCGGTGTCGCGCTGCTGGCGGAGATCGCGCTGACCCTGGCCCTGCTGCTCACCGTCATGGCGACGGCGATCGGACGGAACTCCGTCGGCCCGCTGAGCACGGGGCTGGCGATCGGCTTCGTGGTCGGTGCCGGGATCTTCACGACGATCAACGTCTCGGGCGGTTCGTTCAACCCGGTCCGCACCCTGGGTCCGATGATCGTCGCCGGCGCTTTCCCGGGCTGGTGGGTCTACGTCGTCGGTCCGCTGGTCGGGGCGGTGCTGGGTGCAGTGGTGTGGGAGCGGGTCCTGCAGCACGGGTCCCCGCCGGAGGTCGAGCGCTAGTCCAGCGGGCGGCCCAGGGCGTCGGCGAAGGCGTCGGCGTCGCGCACCAGCACGGTGAACGCCTCCTCGGTCTCCCCGTCCATGCCCAGGTGCCGGACGCTGACCCGGGTGCGCCCGGGCCACCACCCGCCGCGCCGGCGTGCCTTCGGCCAGCCGGCCGGCGGAGGACCGGGCACGACCTCCTGGACCAGCACCCGCGGGACGACGCGGAACGAGGAGACCTGGCGCAGCCCGGCGATGTCGGTGGAGACACCGGCGTCGGAGACGGTCAGCCGCCCGGTCGAGCCCACGACCACCAGCAGCGCCAGCGCCAGGGCGATCGGCAGCTCCGCGGCCACGCCTGAGCCGCCCTCACGCCAGGCGATGACGCCCAGCCAGGCGGCGAGGGCCAGCGCGGTCAGGCCGAGCACCAATGGGCCGGCCGGGTCGTACTGCCAGTAGCGCAGCGGGGCGGGGGTGACGGTGACCGAGCGCTTCGGCCCGCGGGCGGCGAAGTAGCCGTAGCTGGTGACCTGCGTGATGTGCCGCTCGCGGTCGCGGGCCGCCGTCACCGCCAGCGGCTCGCCCTGTTCACGTCGGGACCGGGGAGGCATGCGCCCATGATCGCAGCCGTCCTCGCCGGGCTGTCGGTGCGCAGTGGGAGACTGGACCACGTGACCGACACCGACCAGCCGCCCTACCGCAGCGGCTTCGCCTGCCTGGTGGGCCGGCCCAACGCCGGCAAGACCACGCTGACGAACGCACTGGTGGGCGAGAAGGTCGGCATCGTCAGCAACCGGCCGCAGACCACCCGGCACGCCATCCGCGGGGTGGTGCACCGGCCCGGCGGCCAGCTCGTGCTCGTCGACACCCCCGGCCTGCACAAGCCCAAGAGCCTGCTGGGCCGCCGGCTCAACGACGTCGTCCGCGACACCCTGTCCGAGGTCGACGTCATCGTCTTCTGCATCCCGGCCGACCAGCCCGTCGGCGCCGGTGACGCGTTCATCGCCCGGCAGCTCAAGGAGGTCACCACCCCGATCGTGCTGGTGGTGACCAAGACCGACGCGGCGAGCAAGAAGCAGGTCACCGAGCAGCTGGTGGCCGCCAGCCAGCTGGTCGAGGCCCGCGAGATCGTGCCGGTCAGCGCCGTCGCCGGCGACCAGGTCGAGCTGCTGGAGGACCTGCTGGTCGGCCTGCTGCCCGAGGGCCCGCCGATGTACCCCGACGAGCAGACCACCGACGAGGACGTCGAGCGGCAGATCGCCGAGCTGGTGCGCGAGGCAGCGCTGGAGAAGGTGCGGCAGGAGGTGCCGCACTCCCTCGCCGTCACCGTCGAGGAGATCCTGCGCAAGCCCGACCCGCGCGACCCCGAGGCGGTGTTCACCGAGATCCACGCGCTGCTGCACGTCGAGCGTCCCAGCCAGAAGCCGATGCTGCTGGGCAAGGGCGGGCAGACGATCAAGGCGATCGGCAGCGAGGCCCGGGTCGGGCTGGAGACGCTGCTGGGTGGCCGGGTGCACCTCGACCTGCACGTCACGGTGCTGGGGGAGTGGCAGGACGACCCGAAGAAGCTGAACAGGCTCGGGTATTGAGCACGACGCCGCAGTCGCTCTACCGCGACGAGGGGATCGTGCTGCGCACCCAGAAGCTGGGTGAGGCCGACCGGATCGTCACGGTGCTCACCCGGCGCACCGGCAAGGTGCGCGCGGTGGCCAAGGGCGTGCGCCGCACCAAGAGCAAGTTCGGTGCCCGGCTGGAGCCGTTCAGCCACGTCGACCTGCAGCTGTACACCGGCCGCAACCTCGACGTGGTCAGCCAGGCCGAGTCGATCCGCGCCTACGGGCCCGCGGTCGTCGGCGACTACCGGGCCTACACCGCGGGGACGGCGGTGCTGGAGACCGCCGACCGGCTGACCGTGGAGGAGAAGGAGCCCGCGCTGCGGATGTTCCTGCTCGTCGTGGGCGCGCTGCGCACGCTCGCGGAGGGGGCCAAGCCGCCGCCGCTGGTGCTCGACGCCTTCCTGCTGCGCGCCATGTCGGTGGCCGGCTGGGAGCCCGCGCTGGGTGACTGCGCGCGGTGCGGCGAGGAAGGCCCGCACCGCCACTTCTCCGTCCCGGCCGGGGGCACCGTCTGCCCGGCCTGCCGTCCCACCGGCTCGGCGATGCCCAGCCCGGTGACCGTCGAGCTGCTGGAGGCGTTGTTGACCGGCGACTGGGGGCGGGCCGAGGCCAGCCAGGGCGTCAACCGGCGCGAGGGCAGCGGCCTGGTCGCGGCGATGCTGCAGTGGCACCTGGAGCGGGGCCTGCGCTCGCTGCCGCTGGTCGACCGCACCGAGGCCCCCCGCGCCGGCACGCCCCACGTCGAGGTGTCGCGGTGAGGCGCGAGGTGAAGGCGCCGAATCCGCACCCCTCGGGCGCCACCCCGCCGGACATCCCGGCCGACAAGGTGCCCGGCCACGTCGCCATCGTGATGGACGGCAACGGCCGCTGGGCGAAGCAGCGCGGCCTGCCGCGCACCGCCGGGCACGAGGCGGGGGAGTCCTCGCTGTTCGACTGCGTCGAGGGCGCGATCGAGCTGGGCATCGGGGCGATCAGCGCCTACGCCTTCTCCACCGAGAACTGGCGGCGCAGCCCGGAGGAGGTCCGTTTCCTGATGGGCTTCAACCGCGACGTGATCCGCCGCCGCCGCGACGAGATGCACGAGCTCGGCGTCCGGGTCCGCTGGGCCGGCCGCCGTCCCCGGCTGTGGCGCTCGGTGATCAAGGAGCTGGAGATCGCCGAGGAGCTGACGAAGGACAACGACGTCCTGACGCTGACCATGTGCGTCAACTACGGCGGCCGGGCAGAGATCGCCGACGCCGCGGCCGCGATCGCCCGGGAGGTGGCCGCCGGCCGCATCGACCCGGACAAGGTGGACGAGAAGACCGTCGCCCGCTACCTCGACGAGCCGGACATGCCCGACGTCGACCTGTTCGTCCGCAGCTCGGGGGAGAACCGGACCAGCAACTTCCTGCTGTGGCAGGCGGCCTACGCCGAGCTGGTCTTCCTGGACACGCTGTGGCCGGACTTCGACCGCCGGCACCTGTGGCAGGCCTGCGAGGAGTACGCCAGCCGCCAGCGCCGCTTCGGCTCCGCCTGAGGCCCGATCGGCGTCAGGCGCGGCCGGCGGCCCGGCACTCGGCGCAGGTGCCCATGATCTCCAGGGTGTGGCTCACGTCGGAGAAGCCGTGCTCGCCGGCGACCCGGTCGGCCCACTGCTCCACCGCCGGGCCGGCGACCTCCACGGTGCGCCCGCAGGAGCGGCAGACCAGGTGGTGGTGGTGCTGGGCGCTGCACCGGCGGTAGAGCGCCTCGCCGGAGTCGGTGCGGATGGAGTCCAGCTCGCCGTCGTCGGCCAGCGCCTGCACCGCGCGGTAGACCGTGGACAGCCCCACCGTGTCACCCGAGGTGCGCAGCCGGGCGTGCACCTCCTGCGCGCTGTGGAAGCCGTCGAGGGAGTCGAAGACCGCGGCGACGGCGGCGCGCTGGCGGGTGGTGCGGGCCATCAGGCGTTCCCCTCGGCGGTCTCGCGGTGCGCGGCGTGGGCGATCGCGTCCCGCACGATGTGGGCGACGTGCCCGTCGACGAGCCGGTAGTCGACCTCCCGGTGCCGGCGCACGCCGGTGACCAGGCCGGCCCCGCGCAGCACGCGCAGGTGCTGGGAGACCAGCGGCTGCGGCACGCCCAGGGCGTCGACGAGCTGGTGCACGCAGCGGGAGCCGTGCTCGTCGAGCAGGGCGACGATCGACAGCCGGAGCGGGAACGCCAGCGCGGTGAGCAGCTCGCTGGCGGCCAGCACGTCGGCGGGGATGGTCCGGCTGGGGGTGGAGACGGCCGCGGACATGACATCATCCTCCACGCACATGAGAACGGTTGTCAAACACAGGAGGTCCCGGTGTTCGCCGTCACCAGGTTGCGTGCCCCGGCCGACCAGGTCGCGGAGCTCCTCGCCGCCGCGACCGACCTGCTGGCGGTGCTGCGCACCCGACCCGGCTTCCGGGACGGCGCGGTGGGCCGGGCGGCCGACGACCCGGAGCTGCTCGCGCTGTGGACCGCGTGGGACGGCGTCGGCACCTACCGCCGGGCGCTGTCCGCCCCCGAGGTGAAGCTGGCCGGCGCACCGGTGTGGGTGCACGCCCTCGACGAGCCGGGCGCCTACCTCACCGACTGAGCCCGGTGCGCTGCCGGGCCGCGGCGGCGCGATCAGTCGGTGCCGGACTCCATCGCCGCCCGGTCCAACAGCTCGTCGTTCGGGGAGACCTGGCCGCGGGAGGCGATCGCCTCGGCGCCGCCCTCCTGCGAGGCGTCGATCAGCCCGGTGGACGCCGCCTGCGCCGCACCGATCGACGTCGGGGTGGCGCCGCCGACCATGCCCATCCGGGCGTACTGCTCCAGCTTGGCGCGCGAGTCGGCGATGTCGAGGTTCCGCATGGTCAGCTGGCCGATCCGGTCGACCGGGCCGAACGCGGAGTCCACCGTCCGCTCCATGGAGAGCTTGTCCGGGTGGTAGCTGAACGCCGGGCCGGAGGTGTCCAGCACCGAGTAGTCCTCGCCGCGCCGCAGCCGCAGCGTCACCTCGCCGGTGACGGCCATGCCGACCCACCGCTGCAGGGACTCGCGCAGCATCATCGCCTGCGGGTCCAGCCAGCGGCCCTCGTACATCAGCCGGCCCAGCCGCCGGCCCTCGCTGTGGTAGGTGGCCAGCGTGTCCTCGTTGTGGATCGCGTTGACCAGCCGCTCGTAGGCGATGTGCAGCAGCGCCATGCCCGGGGCCTCGTAGATGCCGCGGCTCTTGGCCTCGATGATCCGGTTCTCGATCTGGTCGGACATCCCGAGCCCGTGCCGGCCGCCGATGGCGTTGGCCTCCAGCACCAGGTCGACGGCGGAGGTGAACTGCTTGCCGTTGATGCTGACCGGGCGGCCGTACTCGAAGCCGACCGTCACGTCCTCGGTGGCGATCTCCACCGCCGGGTCCCAGAACTTCACGCCCATGATCGGCTCGACGGTCTCGATGCCGGTGTCCAGGTGCTCCAGGGTCTTGGCCTCGTGGGTGGCGCCCCAGATGTTGGCATCGGTGGAGTAGGCCTTCTCGGCGCTGTCCCGGTAGGGGAGGCCGTGGGCGACCAGCCACTCCGACATCTCCTTGCGGCCACCGAGCTCGGTGACGAAGTCGGCGTCCAGCCAGGGCTTGTAGATCCGCAGCCCGGGGTTGGCCAGCAGGCCGTAGCGGTAGAACCGCTCGATGTCGTTGCCCTTGTAGGTGGAGCCGTCGCCCCAGATCTGGACGTCGTCCTCGAGCATCGCGCGCACCAGCAGGGTGCCGGTGACCGCGCGGCCCAGCGGGGTGGTGTTGAAGTAGCTGCGGCCACCGGAGCGGATGTGGAAGGCGCCGCAGGTGAGCGCGGCCAGGCCCTCCTCGACCAGCGCGGCCTTGCAGTCGACCAGCCGGGCGATTTCCGCGCCGTAGGCGGCGGCGCGGCTGGGCACCGAGCCGATGTCGGGCTCGTCGGCCTGGCCGATGTCGGCGGTGTAGGTGCAGGGGACCGCGCCCTTGTCGCGCATCCACGCGACCGCCACGGAGGTGTCGAGGCCGCCGGAGAAGGCGATCCCGACGCGGTCGCCGACGGGCAGGGAGGTGAGCACCTTGGACACGGGTAAGAGTATGCACAGTCATGTATGAGCATGCAAAGGTGGGTGGTCACCGCCCGCAGGGCCGGCGACTAACGTCGTGCAGGACCTCCCTGCCCCTCGACACCCGCCCGCTCGTGCCGGGATCCCGCAGGAAGACCACCCGCCGACCGCCAGCCGGATGGAGCCCTCGTGCCCAGCGACACCCAGTCCCCCCGTACCGCCGACCCCGCCCGCCTGGACAAGGTGGTCAACCTCTGCAAGCGCCGGGGGATCGTCTTCCCGTCCGGGGAGATCTACGGCGGCACCCGCTCCGCGTGGGACTACGGGCCGCTGGGCGTGGAGCTCAAGGAGAACATCAAGAAGCAGTGGTGGCGCACCGTCGTCCAGGGGCGCGACGACGTCGTGGGCCTGGACTCCTCCGTCATCCTGCCCCGCCAGGTGTGGGTCGCCTCCGGTCACGTCGGCGTGTTCACCGACCCGCTGACCGAGTGCCAGAACTGCCACAAGCGGTTCCGGGCCGACCACCTGGAGGAGGCCTACGAGGAGAAGAAGGGCCGGGCGCCGGCGAACGGCCTGGCCGACATCACCTGCCCCAACTGCGGGGTCACCGGCTCCTGGACCGAGCCGCGCGACTTCAACATGATGCTCAAGACGTACCTCGGCCCGGTCGAGGACGAGTCGGGGCTGCACTACCTGCGCCCGGAGACCGCGCAGGGCATCTTCGTCAGCTTCGCCAACGTCATGGGCGCCTCGCGCAAGAAGCCGCCGTTCGGCATCGGCCAGATCGGCAAGTCCTTCCGCAACGAGATCACCCCGGGCAACTTCATCTTCCGCACCCGTGAGTTCGAGCAGATGGAGATGGAGTTCTTCGTCCAGCCGGGCACGGACGCCGAGTGGCACCAGTACTGGATCGACGAGCGCACCCGCTGGTACACCGACCTGGGCATCGACCCGGCGAACCTGCGGCACTACGAGCACCCGAAGGAGAAGCTGAGCCACTACTCGACGCGCACCGTCGACATCGAGTACCGGTTCGGTTTCCAGGGCTCGGAGTGGGGCGAGCTGGAGGGCATCGCCAACCGCACCGACTTCGACCTGAAGACCCACTCGGAGCACTCCGGCTCGGACCTGTCCTACTTCGACCAGGCCTCCAACGAGCGGTGGACGCCGTACGTCATCGAGCCGGCCGCCGGCCTGACCCGGTCGCTGATGGCGTTCCTGGTCGACGCCTACACCGAGGACGAGGCGCCCAACGCCAAGGGCGGCATCGACACCCGCACGGTGCTCAAGCTCGACCCGCGGCTGGCGCCGGTGAAGGCCGCCGTCCTGCCGCTGTCGCGCAACGCCGACCTCTCGCCCAAGGCCCGCGACCTCGCCGCCGAGCTGCGCCGGAACTGGAACGTCGACTTCGACGACGCCGGCGCCATCGGCCGGCGCTACCGGCGGCAGGACGAGGTCGGCACCCCGTTCTGCATCACCGTCGACTTCGACACCCTCGAGGACGACGCGGTGACCATCCGCGAGCGCGACGCGATGACCCAGGAGCGGGTGGCCCTGGACCAGGTCGTCGCCTACCTCGGCGCCCGCCTCCCCGGCTGCTGAGGGCTGGGCGGCTGAGCCGCAGAACCTGATGGGGAGCCGCGCCACGGCCCGGCTCCCCATCAGGTCGGCCGGCTCACCATCGGTCGGCGGGCACCGACCCGGTCGTCGGCGCGCGCGAGCCAGCCGTCGTCCCCAGGATCCTGGTCCCGCAACCGTCCCTCGGCCCGCGGGATCACCTCGAGCTCCGGGCAGGCCGGGCCGGGTGTGGACAGCATCCGCCGCACCTGCCCACCCAGCGCCTGCCGTCGCCGGTCGGTCAGGTCCTCGGCGGCCACCCGCACGAACCGGACGCCGAGGGAGCGCAACAGGTCCTCCGTGCGCTTCTCCTGCCACAGCTCCTGCTCCGCCGTGCGCCCGAAGGCCGGCCGGCGGTACTTCACCTGCCCGTCGAACTCGATGGCCAGCGCCGCGTCCGGGTACCAGCCGTCGGCGACCTTCAGCAGCCGCCCGCCGACCCGGAGCTCGACCTGCGGCACGAACGGTGGCAGCCCCAGCGCGGTGAAGACCAGCCGCCCGTACGTCTCGAGCCAGGACTCGCTGCGGCCGTCCGCGAGCTCCACCGCTCGCACCGCGCGCGGGATCCCCGCCACCCGGGCCTGCCGGTCGAGCACCCGAGCCAGCTCCTCCCGCGTGGTCAGCCGGCGCAGCAGGGCGGCGTCGACGGCGGCCACTGCACCCACCTCCGGCCAGGAGCGCGCCACGTCGACGACCGTCCGGGCAGCGGTGGTCACCCGGTAGGCCCCGTGGATGGTGACCTCGTCGTCCGGGAGCGCCGCGCGGGTCATCAGCCAGCCCCGGCCGCGTCGCCACCTGTGCGGGTCGGTGAGCTCCACCACGGACCCGGCCGAGCGCGGTCGCGGAAGCCCCCAGACCCAGGCGGCGGTCGCGCCGCTGAACGCAGCGGACGGCCGACCGAGGCTGGTGGTCACGGCGAGCGCGTCCAGGCCGGGACGGCGCCCGGTGCGCTCCACCTCGGCGAGGTCGATGGCAGTGGTGAAGACGCCGGTGCGCAGGCGGACCCACGTGCCCCGGCGCACGGCCGACCGGACCTCGCTCTCCGAGACGCCGGAAGCGTCCAGCTCGGCTGTGGTGAAGATGCCCAGCCGACGGCGGACCGGCTCGTCGACTGTCAGCGGGACGGGCAACGGGGTGGTCACCAGTGGAGGCTGCCCTGATCGGCAGCGCGCGTCGGCCGGCGGAGCCGCCCTGGGGACGACCGCACCACGGGTGGATGGGCCACCGCGCTGCCGGCCCGTTCCTGGTAGCGGCGCCGTCGCACTCGATGGACAGCCGCTGCAGCTGATGGTGAGCCGCGTCATGGCGCGGCTCTCCATCAGGTCGCCCGGCTCATGAGCCGTGACCACGGGCACACCGCCGGGCCACCTACCCTGGAGCGCGTGACCAGCACCCTCGAGCGGACGACGGCACTGCCGGCGCTGCAGCTCGGGTCGCTGACCGTCGACCCCGCTGTGGTGCTCGCGCCGATGGCCGGCATCACCAACCCGGCCTTCCGCACGCTGTGCCGCGAGTTCGGGGCCGGCCTCTACGTCTGCGAGATGATCACCACCCGGGCGCTGGTCGAGCGCAGCGCCAAGACGCTGCAGATGGTGCAGGCGGCGCCCGGTGAGGCCGACGCGTTCAGCGTCCAGCTCTACGGCGTCGACCCGGCGACGGTGGGCCGGGCGGTGGAGATGCTGGTCGACGAGAACGTGGCCGGCACCCGCCCGGCGCACATCGACCTGAACTTCGGCTGCCCGGTGCCCAAGGTGACCCGCAAGGGCGGCGGCTCGGCGCTGCCATGGCGCCGCACCCTCTTCCGGAACATCGTGCGCGCCGCCGTCACCGCCGCCCGCGACGTGCCGGTGACGGTGAAGACCCGCATCGGCATCGACGCCGACCACGTCACCTACCTCGACGCCGGCCGGATCGCCCAGGACGAGGGCGCCGCGGGGATCACGCTGCACGGCCGCACCGCCGACCAGCTCTACAGCGGCACCGCCGACTGGGCGCCGATCACCCGGCTGGTGGAGACCGTCGAGATCCCGGTGCTGGGCAACGGCGACCTGTGGGAGGCCGACGACGCGCTGCGCATGGTCGCCGAGACCGGGTGTGCCGGCGTGGTGGTCGGGCGGGGCTGCCTGGGCCGGCCCTGGCTGTTCGGCGACCTGGCCGCGGCCTTCGCCGGCTCGTCGCGGCGCACCCTGCCGACGCTGCGCGAGGTGGCCGCGGTCATGCACCGCCACGCCACCCTGCTGGCGGAGGACCAGGGCGAGCTGTGGGGCTGCACCGACTTCCGCAAGCACGTCGCCTGGTACCTCAAGGGGTTCAGCGTGGGCTCCGACGTCCGCCGGGCGCTGGCGATGGTCAGCAGCCTCGACGAGCTGGCCGAGCTGCTCGGCCGGATCCCCGACCAGCCGTACCCGGAGGCGGTGCTGGGTGCCCCGCGCGGGCGCACCACCCCGCCGCGGCCGGTGGCGCTGCCGGAGGGCTGGCTGGTCGACCGGGACGACCCGACCCCGCCGTCCGGCGCGGAGCTGACGGTGAGCGGCGGATGAGCGAGTCATGACCACGGGCCCCTTCCTCTACGACGACGACCCGGCGCCGCTGCACACCGGTACGCCGCGGCGGCGCACCGGCCTGCTCGTGGGGCTGCTCGTCGGCACCCTGGTGGTGGCCGTCGCCATGGTCGCCGCGATGGGCGTGTTCAAGGGCTCGCCGGAGGAGCAGGCCACCGAGGTCGCGACGGTCTTCGTCCGCGCGCTCGACGCCGGTGACCTCGGCACCGCCTACGACCTGGTCTGCGACGACGTGCGGGCCCGGGTCCTCGCCCCGGACCTCGCCGAGGACTACCTCCGGCCGGGCGATCCGGAGGTCACCGCGGTCACCGGTGACGTGGTCGACGGCGCGCCGGTGCAGCTGGTCGACGTCCGCTGGGACGACGACGGCGCGGTCTCCCGGACCCAGCTCACCGTCGTCCCCGAGGGCGGCACGAAGGTCTGCGGCACCCGGACGCTCGACTGAGCGGGCACGTCGCCGTCCGGTCCGCTCCCCGTCGGCCCCGCGTGGTACCCATGACGCGTGGCAGCGTTCGCGGGCCGGCTGGCCGTCCGGGTGGTCGGGGCCGCGGTGGTCGCGTCGGCGCTGCTGGTCGGCTCGACGGCGCTGGCGATCTGGTGGACCGCTCGGCAGGACGCGCGGCCGGCCTCCGACGCGATCGTGGTGCTGGGCTCGGCGCAGTACAACGGCGTCCCGTCCTCCATCTTCGAGGCGCGGCTGGAGCACGCCCGTGAGCTGTACGAGCAGGGCGTGGCCCCGGTGGTCGTGACCGTGGGCGGCCGGGCCGAGGGCGACGAGTTCTCCGAGGCCGAGGCCGGCCGCGACTACCTGGCCGAGACCGGTGTCCCCCGCGAGGCGCTGCTGGCCGTGCAGGAGGGCGTCGACACGCTGCAGAGCATGCGGGCGGTCGGCGCCGCGTTCGCCGACCGCGGCTGGGACACCGCCGTCCTGGTCACCGACCCGTGGCACGCGATGCGCGCGGAGCGGATGGCGGAGGACGCCGGCATGGACGCCACCAGCTCGCCCACCCGTCAGGGCCCGGCGGTGCAGACCCGCACCACGCAGTTCCGTTACATCCTCCGGGAGACCGCCGCGTACCTGCTCTACCGCGCGACCGGTGAGAGCGTCGCCGGCGCCCCGGGCATCGGCTGAGAGGGAGGACGAGCCATGGCCGGTCGGGGACGCATCCGGGCCGCCGACATCGCGCTGGTCCGCGAGCGGGCGAAGATCGACGAGATCGTCGGTGAGCACCTGCAGCTCAAGCGCGCCGGCGGGGGCAGCCTGAAGGGGCTGTGCCCGTTCCACGACGAGAAGTCGCCGTCCTTCCACGTGACCCCCTCGAGGAACCTGTTCCACTGCTTCGGGTGCGGGGCAGGCGGTGACGTCATCCGGTTCATCCAGGACATCGACCACCTCTCCTTCACCGAGGCCGTCGAGCTGCTGGCCCGCCGGGCCAACGTCGAACTGCACTACGAGGACGACGGCGGCCGGCCGACCGGCGGGCCCGACCGGGCAGCGGCCGGGCAGCGCGCCCGCCTGGTGTCGGCCAACGCCGAGGCCGCGCGGTGGTACGCCGAGCAGCTGATGACCCCCGACGCCGCACCGGCCCGGCAGTTCCTCGCCGAACGTGGCTTCGACCGGCAGGTCGCGCTGGACTTCGGCTGCGGCTACGCCCCCGGCGGCTGGGACACCCTGACCCGGCACCTGCGCGGCCTGGGCTATTCGCAGGCCGAGCTGGTCACCGCCGGGCTGGCCAAGGAGTCCTCCCGCGGCACGCTCATCGACCGGTTCCACCGCCGGCTGATCTGGCCGATCCGCGACCTCACGAACGACGTCATCGGCTTCGGCGCGCGCAAGCTGATGGACGACGACCCGGGGCCGAAGTACCTGAACACCCCCGAGACGCCGCTGTACAAGAAGAGCTCGGTGCTCTACGGCGTCGAGCGGGCCAAGCGGGACATCGCCCGCAACCACCAGGCCGTCGTCGTCGAGGGCTACACCGACGTCATGGCCTGCCACGTCGCCGGGGTGACCACCGCGGTCGCCTCCTGCGGCACCGCGTTCGGGCCTGAGCACATCAACGTGCTGCGCCGGCTGCTGATGGACCAGGACGAGTTCCGCGGGGAGGTCGTCTACACCTTCGACGGCGACGCGGCCGGCCAGGCGGCGGCGATGAAGTCGTTCAAGGAGGATCAGCGCTTCGTCGCGCAGACGTTCGTCGCCGTCGAGCAGGAGGGGCGCGACCCGTGCGAGCTGCGCCAGGCGCACGGGGACGCCGCGGTGCGCGACCTCATCGCCCGGCGCACCCCGCTGATCGAGTTCGTGCTGCGCACGATGCTGGCCGAGTACGACCTGGACACCGTGGAGGGCCGGGTCGCGGCGCTGGACAAGACCGCGCCGCTGCTGGCCCAGATCAAGGACCACGCGCTGCGGCCGGCCTACGCCCGCCGGCTCGCCGGCCTGCTCGGCCTGCCCGACGAGAGCGAGGTGGTCGCCCGGGTGCGCCGCCTGGCCGACGGCGGCGCCGCCCCCGAGCGGGGTCGGGTGCGCACCCCGCGCAAGAGCCCGGACGACGTCGCGGTCGAGGTGGAACGGGAGGCGGTGAAGGCCGCTCTGCAGTGCCCGGAGATCGCCGGCCCCGAGTTCGACGCCGTGCGCGCCGACGACTTCACCCACCCCGACTACGCCGCCGTCGCCGCCGCGGTCGCCGCGGCCGGGGGAGCGGCCAGGGCCACGGTCAGCGGCGCCGACTGGGTGGAGCAGGTGGAGCAGCACTGCGACCGGGAGACGGCGAAGGCGATGCTGACCGCGCTGGCCGTGGAGCCGATGCGGTCGGTGGGGGAGAACGACGTCACCTACGTCAACGCCCTGATGGCCCGGCTGCAGGAGATCACCACCGTCCGGCAGGTGGCCGCGCTCAAGGGCCGCCTGCAGCGGATGAACCCGGTCGAGGCGGCTGATGAGTACATGAAGGCGTTCAAGCAGCTGATGGACCTCGAGCAGCTGGCGATCTCGCTGCGCAAGCGGGCGGCCGGCGGCCTCACGCCGTGACGCTGCTCGGCGCCCTGCGCGCGCGGTTCGCCCGCCCGCCCGAGCCGGTTCGGGCGGTGGTCGCCGCGTCATCGGACGCCGACGAGCGGGTGCTCGCCTGGGGCGGGCTGGTGGGCGGGGGCTGGCTGGTGGCCACCAGCCGCGGGCTTCGGCTGGTGCCCGACGACCTGGCGCTCGCCGACGCCGCGGCCGTGCCCGTGCTCCGCTGGCACGAGGTGGGCACGGCGCGCTGGACCGCGGCGGGCACCGGGGGCAGCTTCCTGGTCACGTCGCTCACCGAGGTCGAGCCGGGCGTGCAGGCGAGGGGCCCGCAGCAGCGGTACGTGCTCGCCGAGGCGGGGGAGCTGCCGGCCGAGGTGCGCAGCCGGGTCGACCGGACGGTGGTGACCAGCCAGCGGCACCCGCTGCCCGGTGGCGGGGCGGTGTTGCTGGTGGCGCGCCGGGTGCCCGGCCAGGCGGCGCGGGAGTGGAGCGTGGTGTTCGACGACGACGCCGACCGCGACGACCCGCAGGCCCGGCAGATCGCCCGGGACCGGCTGGCCGCCGCGGTGGATGCCGACGACCCGACCCGCTGACCGCGGGCCGGACGGGGGTCAGCGCTGGGTGCTGTCCTGCCCGGTGCTGCCCTGCCCGAGGCTGCCCTTGACCGACTTCACCGCGGCGTCGGCCTGGGCCTGGGCCATGCCCGCGACGCTCTGCAGGCGCGGGTCGTCCTTGGCGTGGGAGTAGGCGCGGCGGATCTGCTCGTAGCGCTCGCGGCCGGCCTTGGCGCCGAGGACGTAGCCGGCACCGAAGCCGGCGAGGAAGGACAGCTTGGCCACGGGAGTTCCTCCAGGGATCGGGACGGAAGTGGGGACGGTACCCGGCATCGCGCCGCGCGACCCGCCGAGAACCCCCTCCCGACGCCGCCGGCCGGGTGGGGTAATCTCTTCCAGGCGCACGGGCGACCACCCGTTCGTTCCCCCGTAGCTCAATTGGCAGAGCATGCGACTGTTAATCGCAGGGTTACTGGTTCAAGTCCAGTCGGGGGAGCAGAGAAGGCCCTGACCAGCGCAACCGCTGGTCAGGGCCTCGTTCGTTTACTGGGATGGCACCCGGAGAGCGGCGCCGGCGGGCCGTCCACGTCGACAAGACCGGCGTCCCCCGCTTGTCCAGGAGCAAGACCCGGCCCGCCCGGTTTAGGGGCCTCGACTGGCGCGCCCACAAGGTCTCCCAGACCGGGTGCAAGCCGCGCCGCCGCCGAGCGGGCGCGCAAGGCTGAGCTGGCCGCGCCGTGGGCCCGGGGGAGTGGGCGTGCTCACCGCAAGCGCCCGGGTGTCGGCCCTCGTCGAGGCGTGGCCGGCCGCCGACCACGGCTGGTCGGTCGGCACCGAGCGCACCTACCGCTCGGTGGTGCGCACCTCGGTGCTGCCGGCCTTCGGTCAGCTGACGCTGCAGGAGGTCACCCCCGGCCGGGTCGGCCGCGCGCTCACCGCGATCGCCAGGACCAGCGGGCCCGGTGCCGCCAAGACCGCCCGCGCGTGCCTGTCGGGCATGTTCTCCCTCGCCATCGACGACGGCGCGGTCACCGCCAACCCGGTGCGCGACGCCAGCCTCCGGATCGACACGACCGCCAAGAAGGCGCCGCGGGCGTTGACCGTCGACCAGACCGTCCGGCTGGTCGAGCTGTTCCGGGGGAGTGCCCGGGCCAACGAGCTGGACGTCGTCGACCTGATCGACTGGATGCTCGCCACCGGCGCCCGCATCGGCGAGGCGGTGGCGCTGCGCACGGGTGAGACCGCCGGCCGGCCGCTGCTGGACCTGGACGCCGGCACCTGGGAGGTCAACGCCACCGCGGTGCGGGTGCCCAAGCAGGGGATGGTCGTGCAGCCGCGGACCAAGACTGCAGCCGGCTGGCGGATCATCGCGGTGCCGGACTTCGCGGTGGAGATGGTCGCCGCCGGCTGGCGTCACCCCTGCGGCCGGACACCGAGCTGGTGCTCCCGAGGCCGGTCGCGGGCACGCTGCGGGACCCGACGAACGTCTCCACGGACCTGCGCCAGCTGCTGGACGGCTTCGAGTGCGAAGCCTGCGGCGGGACCGACTTCCAGCCCGGAGCGAGCCGGACGGCGGCCGGCCGCCCGGTCCGCTGCGCCGAGGGCCCGTGGTCGTGGGTCACCTCGCACAACTTTCGCAAGACCGTCGCCACCCGCCTGGACGAAGCCGGCTTCACCCCGCGCCAGGTGGCCGACCAGCTCGGCCATGCCAATCCCTCGATGACCCTGGATGTCTACTTCGGCCGTCAAGTGGTCAGCGCCGAGGCCGCCCGAGTGCTGGGGCGGTGACTGCAAGACTAAGCGAGACTTCGATGCCCTTCGCTGACCTTCATGATCAGCGTTATGTCTTCTGAGCTGGCCTTTCACCGTTGGCGGCGATGGCCGGCTACAGTCCAAAGCCGCCCTTCTGTGGGCACCGTGTGGGCAGGATGCGGGCCTGTCGGTACGCACGCGAGGCAGGGGTTGCGCGCCTCATGCATGGCGGCGGGTGGTCGGGTCGGTCCCGCCGTCTGCTGCCGGCGAGGCTAAGGCGCCGACAGGCGGCGTAATGGGTCACTGCGTTGCTATGAGGCCGCTGCCGTCAGTGTCAGAATCTTTCGGTGAGCAAGTCAACGCTGGTCGCGTACTCGCACGCGTTCCTCGTCGCGGCCGACGCGCATGCCACCGCGGCGAAGGCAGCTGGAGTCGACGGCGAGGTCGACGGGATGATGTGCGTCATTGCATTGCAGAACGCAGTCGCTGGCGCCATCAAGTTCCTGGGCAAGGATGACCCCGCGGTGAAGGCCTACTTCGAGCAGAGTCAGGACCTGAAGGATGTGCGCGACATGTTCACGCACTTCGACGAGTACGCGCTCGGCAAGGGAAAACTTCAGAAGTCGTTGGACGGAACGGGCGGCCCCTTCGGTTGGATGCCCATGTGGAACACCGACGAGACGTTCCTGATCCTCAACCGACGCAAGGGTGAAACGCTACCCACGGAGTATAGGGTCAACATCCACTCCGCCCTAAAGTCCGTTGCTGCCCTTGTTGCCGCAGCCGCAGCAAAGATGAACAAGACACCGAGCGCACTGCTGATCAGACTCATTGACGAGACCTGACGCGTCGGCCAACTAGGCGCTCCTCGCCATGACTCTTGGAGGTCGCTCGCGTGAGCGTGCTGCTGATTGACACCAACGTGTGGTCCTACTTGGCCGAAGAGACGGACCCAGAAACCGTTGCTGCGCTCTTCAAGCGCACCGGTCACAAGGCCGTGCTCAGCGCGATGATGTTGACCGAGGCCCTTCGCACCGGCGACGTCGGCAAGCGGACTGCCATCGTGAACATGATGGCCTCGCGGCATTGGCGCAAGCTTCCTGCCGATGCGGAGGCGATGGAGCTCGTCGAGGAGGTCAGGCGTCTGCGGCCCGAGTGGTTGCGTTCGATTCCGAAGACCGACCGCTTGTTCTCCTTCCGGGATTACTGGACGAAGGTCTACTGGCGCGAGGCAAAGACGGAGCCAGAGAAGGTCCTTGAGCGACGGGCCAGGGCGACAGCCGAGGATGACGCGGCAGCCGAGATTGCTCGGGTCCAGGCAGCTAATAGGGCTGGGTGGCCGTTCCTTGAAGGTGATCTCTTATCAGCCGCCCTGGCTGCGACCATCGCCGAGGACCACCCTGACCCGGACCCCGGATCTCGACTCGGATGGCCGGCGGACACGCCGGTCCTGTGGTGGCGCGTGAGCGCCCGAGACGTCATGTGGGCGACCCTCGGGCGCGAGGGTCTTGGACGACTCATCGGATATGGCGATAAGACGCAAGAGGACTCCCTGGGTGCGTACGTCGATCTGAGAACGATGCGGAGAGATCGCGAGTCGTTCAACAGATTCTTCCTATTCGACATCGAAGGCTGGAACCTCCCGCGGTGGTGGTGGCACGGAACTGTTGAGGTGCTCCAGCTTGGGAAGCGGCTCGCGGAGAGCAACGGCATGGATGCAGCACATGCCTCCTACCTGCCCGACTGCGACTACATGCTCACCACGGACAGGCGCTTCTACGACATCGTCAAGGCCGCGAGCGAGACCATGGGCGCTCCCCGCGGAGGCGCGGTCGTCCTCGTCGAGAGTCACCCGAACGGTTGGCTCGCCGCTCTCGAGCGTGCGCTCTCAGACCTGCCTCCCAGGCGGAAGCCGACGCCCACTCGAATTATGCCGGTAGACGCTGGCACTCGCGTAGGCAACGGTCCGGGTGAGGTCTCTGCTGCTCAAGTGCGCAGTGCGATGAAGCGAGGGCCGCATGTGAAGACCTACGAAGGTCCCGCGCGCCTGCTCGATCCCGACGGAGGCGTGATTGCTGAGCGCGTTCAGGTCGTCATCACCAACCAGCCGGAGATGCGGCCGGAAGGCGAGCGGTCGAAGTTCTTCGGCGCTCTGCGGGTCCTACCCGCCACCGATGGGGCCGTGGAACCCCGGCCGGTGACTACTAGTACCGCCTGCATGCTGGAGTGGCGCAGCGGAGGTGGCCTCGATCCCACCGAAATCTGGATTCGTGAAACCGAAGGTCATGGCACCCTCGCCAGCTTCTCTGTGAATGGGAAGACCTAGCCACTCCATGCCGTCGGTTCGCGATGCACACGTACGGAAGAACCGTGCCGTCAGGAAGTTGGTGGCGCTGCCCTCGGTCGGGGACTGGACCAGGGCCGCCATCGTCGACGGAGATGGCTGAGCGCGCCGTCCTGTAGCTACGTGCGGGACGACCACCATGATCGGCTCAGCGGCTGCCGTGCAGCGCTGCCGCGACCTTGGTCTCCCACCACCGGTCGCACTCCGCCTCGTCGTAGAGCACCCGACGACCAACCTTGATGCCGGAAGGGCCGATGCCGACGTGACACCAGTAGCGGACCGTGGCCGGCCCGGTGCGGAAGCGGGCGGCGACTTCCTCGGTGGTCAACAGACGAATGGTCATGGCATCTCCTCGGACGAAGACGAGTGGAGCTGGTCGCTTGGAGAAGGCGCTGGCGTCGTGAGGTTGCTGCCAGCAGCGTCGGGGTGACACCGGACTGGGTGGCGTCACTCTTGGCTGACTGGCACGTCACCCCGGCGTCCTACTCAGTGCGGGCGGGGCGCTGTCCGGTTGCGGATGTAGATGCGGCGGGTCATCGAAACGCTGATCGCGGTCAGGGCACGGGACAGCTCGTCCAGGTCCCGGTTGTAGATGCGGCCGGCGTCGAGCTGGGTGACGAGCTCATCGAGCAGGCGGGGCCAGTCGTGGCGGGTCGGCGGGATGGGCACCGGCGTCTCCACGCGTCGTTCGACAACCTGGACTGCCGAGCGTCCCGAGGTGGCGGCGCAAGTCTGCTCCCAGGCTCGCTGTCGGCACGACGCCGAGCACCACTTCGGGAGCCGTCCCGTCGCCTTGACGGTGATTGGGCCTCCGCACCACCCGCACGTCGACGCGGCGCGCCGCCGGGCCTGGGCAGCGGACTCGATCGCTTGCGTTGCAGCTGCTGCCGGATCACCGGACTGTGAGGCGCTCGGCTGCCGCGCCTGCAGCCGCGCCACTCGGCGCTGCGCCTCAAACCGCATCGATGCATTCCGCCGCCTGCTCATGCTGGCCACTGTTAGGACCGATGTTCCAGTCGACGGCACCCCGATACGTCACGACGCAACGACAAGCCTGGGTGCAGGAGGTGTGTCGGACCCGGTGGTGTGAGAGACGCGCTGGTGCCGGGGCGGGGATCGGAGCCAGGGGTCATGGCACATTGGCCACGATGGTTACGCTTGCGCCTGGCCCGGTGTTCGACTCGTACTGGCGGTTTGCAGCCGCCCGGCAAGACCTGTACCTGCGACGGCTGCGGGGCGAGGCGCCGCCATGGACGGATGATCCGGTACTGGCATCGTGGCGGTTCACCAACGCCTTTCGTGCCGCTGACCGGGTCAGTCAGTATCTGATCCGTAACGTCATCTACTCGGGAGATCAGGACCGCGACGAGGTCGTATTTCGGGTTCTTCTCTTCAAGTGGTTCAACCGGATTAGCACCTGGGAGCTGCTAACCGACCGGCTCGGGCCACCGCGCCTGGCCTCGTTCGACCCCTCGGCAGTCGGCCGGGTACTCGGGCAGGCCCGGGCCTCGGGTCTGCGTATCTACTCGGCCGCGTACATCGTTCCCCCGGTGCCCGGCGAGCCCGGACCAAAGCACGCGGGGCACCTTAGCCTGACGATGAAGATGCTCGAAGCTGGAATGGGGGACCAGCTGACGGCGGCGGGCTCTCTGGAGGAGATCTACCGGCTACTGACGGCATGGCCCGGAATCGGCGCCTTCCTTGGGTATCAGATGGCTATCGATTTGAACTACTCGACGGTCATCGATCATGACGAGGACGAGTTCGTCGTTGCTGGTCCCGGAGCGCGGGACGGGCTGGCGAAGGCCTGGCCGGGAGCGGACCTGCGGCGGTCCGCGGACCTGATTCGGTTGACCACTCTGCAGCAGAAGGAGCAATTTGCTCGCCTCGGCTTGCAGTTCGACGGGCTGTTCGGCCGGCCGCTGAAGTTGATCGACTGCCAGAACCTGTACTGTGAGATCAGCAAGTATGCCCGGGTGGCGCACCCGGAGGTCACGGGTGTGTCCGGCCGTACTCGGATCAAGCAGGGATATCGGACGCGGCCTGTACCGCAGCCGGTGCCGCGTCCGTTCTTCCCGCCGAAGTGGCGGCTGCGGGTGCCGGAGTCTTATGGCGCATCGCCGGGCAGCAACCCGAAGCCCCGAATGTTTGACTTTCCTTTGTCAGCGGCTTCGCGGCCTGGAGGGCGGTAGATCCTGTAGCAAGTTGGACTGCGAGGCTGTCCGCTGGCTTGCCCGAACTGCGGCTTACCGAATGCCTGCAGGGGGCCGCTTGTGATAGCTGAGCGATCGGGCGTCAAGGTCGACCACCAGGAAGCCACCGGGCCCCAAGGCGAGGGAGCGCATGGCCGAGAAGCCCTGTGTGATCGCGCGCCTCCATAGCCACGCCGGCATGCGGTCGACCTCAAGATCCTCCAACACCGTCCGGAGCATCTCGACGGTCTCCTCGTCGACCGACCGCTCGGCAAGGAAGCCCTGCGAGTTCGCCGCCCGCTTCGCCAGCACGGCCGCCATTCCTTCTTCGGCGAAGATGGCGCGTGCCCCGTCCTCGTTCTCATCGGTGAGAGAGTCGCTGCGCCGCTTGAGCTGCAGCAGCATGCGCATCAGCGGTGACCAACCCATCACGGCCAGAAACCCGAGGTGGATGGCGTCGTGGAAGCGATAGTCGTCGACCCGACGGGAGTTGTCGGTTAGCGCATCACCCAGCGATTGCGGCAGGTCGAAGCCTTGCGCCTTGCCTTCGCGGCCGGTCTCGACGGGACCGTCGGGGAAAACGTTCGGCTCGGCGGCCAGTAGCGTGAGAGCCACCTGGGCGCGGCCGTGCACGTACTGCTGCTGAAATCGGATCACCAGCCGGCGGGGGAAGCGTTCCTGGTCCGGGTAGTCCTCATCCAGAATCGGCAGATGGGCAGGCAGCTCGGCCAGCGCCAAGCGCTCGCGATGGCGTTCCTCCGCACGGACCGCGCTGTCTTCGAGCACGTCCTTGAGGTCGATCCGGGAGTGGCGAGCGACCGTGGCCGCGTACCAGAGCAGGTCACCGAGCTCCACGGCCAAGAACTCCGGATCGGTGGCTGCCGGGTCGCGGTCGCGGTAGGCCTTCTTCTGCGCGACGAGAAGAGTGCCGGCCTCGCCGGCGAGGCCCAGCATCGGGACGCCAAGCGTGAGCGGGTCGACTCCGTCCTTGGCGTCCTCGTCGGTCACAGCGGCCAGTTCTTGGTAAAAGTTGGCACCGACCGGCCCCTCGGGGACGGTTGGCGCCGCCGGCAGCCGTCGGTCCTTGGCGCGGTGGCGGATCTTGGCGATGTTCGCCCGGGCGATCTCATCGAGGGACAGGCTGTTCACCGTTGCCATCACCGAAACGTGGCGGAGCAGGTCGCCCAGTTCGCGGACCACCAACGCGGTACTGGCGCCGAAGTCGAGAGCGTCCTGCAAGTAGCGGCTGTGCGCCTGAAGCAGCGCGCCGGCGTGTGCGCCGATCCCCAGGACGGAGGTGAGAGCGTCTCCGTCGTCCGCTGCGGCGATGCGGTCCTGGTAATCATCGAGCCGCACGGCGGGGCTCCCGTCTGTGTCCGAGCCGACCGGGCGAGGCGGCGACGCCGCCGAAATGACGGGATGGTCCGAGGGTACGGCGGGGGATCGAATATCTGCCCGTGCCGGGGCAGGCATGCGGCGGGCGGCCGTCGGCCCGGATGTCCGCCGGTCACCAGTCGCGGGGATCGGCCTGCAGCCCTTGGTCCAGGTCGCTGCAGACCCAGTCGATGACCGCATCACGCAATTTGTCCGGAAAATTCACCCGGTAGGACGGCCGGCCATGCACGAGGTCCATGCCGTAGCCGTGGCGGAGTTCGTGAGGGATCACCGGCCCCCTGCCACCGAAGTAGGCGAACTGGCGGGCGACGAGGACGGCGTCGGCCTTAGTGTCTCGCGCCACGTGCCCGTGGTTAGGGCTGCCGTCGTCGAGGCTGTGCCGAGAGTTCTCCTGAACCCAGCCGCCGTCGGGGCCACGGTGGTAGATGTTGTCGCCGTAGACGTACTTGAGGCTGCCGCGCAGGTTTGGCCGCTTTCGGCGAAAGCGGGGATCGGTCCAGTAGGAGTCGAAGCCCAAGGTCTCCTCCACACGCATGGCGTAGACCAGTCGGTCGCCTAGGCCCTGCTCCCTCGACCCGGTGCCCACGATCCAATCCCCGACCTGCGCCTTCCCGCGGATGTCCTGCTTGCAGGTGGCCAGGGTGCACCAGCCGTGAAAAGGATTGGGGGCGAACCCGATGTCGTAGCGAACGACGTAGCTGTAGAGCCGCATCGGCGGTCAGCAGCCGATGCGGCTGATCGCGTAGCCGCCGTGCGGCGAGCCGTCCGGATCTTCCCAGTTGTCCGTTCCGTCGAGCGCGTCGACGATCTTCTCGCCGTTCCAGGGGACGATCGCGTCGGCGTGCCGCTGCAACGGTTCGGGCAACTCGCAGCCAGTGGCGTCGGGAGCCCAGACGCCGATAATCCGCTTGTCGTCGAGCTTGTTGGCGTACTCGATCTCCCAGTCGACCCACTCATGGTCCTTGGTCTGCGGGGAGACGATGACAATGATCTTTCCGGCCCACCGAATGCGCTCGGCCAGAATCGACTTGATGTAGTCGGGGTCCTTGGCCTGGTTGGGCGTGGCCGCGTTGATCGACGAGTCCCGCACGTCCGCGCCGTGGCGGGCCACCAAGTCCTTGAGGTCAGCGATAAGCGCGTCGTCCTCGTGCCGGTGGCTGATGAACACGTTGTGCTGGTCGGACACGCACACCCCCATCTCCCACGCGAACGGTACCCCGTACCGGTGACACTCCAGCCGCTGACGAAGGCGGGACCGCTAGTTACAGTCGCTGTGTGCCGCTGCCGCCGATCCTGGAGGTCTATGTTCTCTGGCACCCCGACGACGGCCTGGGCGCTGAGGTGGCGGGCTGGCTGACCGAGCACTTCCACAGCGCGGCTTACGCTGGCCTGGCCGGCGGTGCAGTGGAGGTGTACCTGCGCAGCGTCGGCTGGGAGGACCAGTCGGCGCCGCCACGGCCGCTGCCTTTCATGCAGCCTCTCCCGGCGGGCCTGCCCACCGCTCAGATCACTGCGGTCGTCCCGGTGCTCGGCACGGGACTGGCCCGTGCCGTGCAGGGCGATCCGACCTGGCGCGCCTACATGGAGGCAGTGTTCGCCGCCGACCGATCGTCCCCCGATGTCGGCGGTGAGATCAGTGCGCTGGTCGGCGTGTATCCGCTGCGTGATCCGGACGCAGACCTCAACGGTGCGGTCCTGACGGGGCTTGCCGCCAGGCAGCAGGCCCTCCCCCAGGAGGCGGCCGAGAGCCCCGCGACGCTTGCCCGCGAGCTGTCCCAGGCCATCGCCCAGCGCCTGCATACCGGTCCTGTTGGGGTGCCGCCGGGACCAGGTCTGCATGGTGAGCGGATCACCGTGTTCGTCAGCCACACCAAGCACCACACGGTCATGCAGCAGGAAGACGGACCTCAGCTGCTCGAGCAGGTCCGTGAGGTGCTGCGGAACACGCGGCTTGGCGAGTTCTTCGACGCGCATGACCTGCAGATCGGTTCGGACTGGGAGAGGGCGCTGGATGCCGCCGCCGGCAGCAGCGCGCTCCTCATGGTGCGTACGGACCTTTACTCTGGGCGCGAGTGGACCCAACGGGAGGTGCTCACCGCTAAGCAGCGCGACGTTCCCGTAGTGGCACTCTTTGCGGTGCGGCAGCAGGAGGACCGCGGGTCCTTCCTGATGGACCACGTGCCGGTGATTCCCTGCCATCCCGACGACGCGCGGACGGCGATCGAGCGAGCACTGAACAGGTTGGTCGACGAGTCGCTCAAACGGGCGCTCTGGCAGCAGCAGTCGGTGTACCTGCGCCGCGACGGCTTCGACTGGCTACCCGGCCACGCCCCCGAACCGATCACCGTCGTTCCCTGGCTGCGCCAGCACCGAGCCGAGGACAGCGGAGACCCACACGTGTGGATCATGCACCCAGATCCGCCGTTGGGCCCGCGCGAGACAGAGGTCATCGTCGAGCTCTGCGCCCTCGCGGGGTTCACCGAGGATGTCGACATCCTCACGCCGCGTACCTTCGCCAACCGCGGCGGCAGGATCCGGCCATGAGCGATCCCACGCTGGTGCCCGCCGGAGCCCTCACCGGCCTGGACATCGGCTTCTCCGTGTCGGACAGCGCAGATCTCGGCCGCCTTGGGCTCACCCAGCAACATTGCGAGCTGGCGGTGGCCGAACTTGCTCGGGCGGTCCTCCTGGCCGGAGGCAATCTGACCTACGGCGGCCGGATCCAGCCCGAGGGGTTCACCCAAATCCTCATGGACGAGGTTCGCCGGTACGCCGACGGGCGCAACGCCCTCACCATTTGCCTCGCCGAGACCGAGCACCGCAAGTTCACTGACCAGCAGCTCGCCGCCATCGACCGCCGCCTGGGCACCGCCGCCACGCTGGTCTGCCTGGACGCTGAGGGCAACGAAATACAGGTGCGACACCGTCCCCCGACGCAAGGGTCCGTCGATCCTCCGATGGCGCTGACGGCGCTCCGCCGACACATCGCCGCCCACACCGACGCACGCGTAGTAGTCGGCGGTCAGCTCACCGGCCATCAAGGTGCGATGCCGGGAGTCATCGAAGAGGCGCTGCTGTCCCTGCAGAGCGGTCAACCGATCTACGTCGCGGCAGGCTTCGGCGGGGCCGCCGCCGCCATCGCCCGAGCCCTCGGTCGCGATGTGTCGGACTGGGCACCGCCGGACCTTCCTGCAGGTGCCGACGCAGCATCAGTTGCTGTCCAGCAGCTGACGGAGGTCGCGGCGAACGCGATCTCGACGGAGGACGGCTTGGAGGACGCCGAGCGCCGCCAGCTGGCCGTGACTCATCGTCCAGGAGACATCGCGACACTCGTTGTCCTAGGTCTTGCGCGTCTACAGGGGCGTCGGTAGTGCCCCCATCAGGTTGAACAAACCAGGTGCTCAAGACCTCGGTCGCTGACGGCGGACTATCGGCAGGGTCGAGATAGTCATTCTGTGCGTTTCCGCGCTAGGTGACGCCGTCATGGTTGTTGCGGCGCTCCGACTATTCGTGCACTACTCGTACTCGACGTAAAACCGCTCGACGGCGTCCATGATCAAATCGGCCGGATCCTCGCCCCGCTCCTTCATGTAAAGCATCTCCTCGATGTCCTTGATGGTCAACAGTAGTATGACCTTTCCCTCCTCGCTGAACGCGCTGTTGCGCTTGATGTGTGCGCCGCCATCAAAGCCAGTGCGGGAGATGACAATGCCGAGGCGCCCGATGGTTCGCGTGAGGTAGTTCCGTGTCTGATTAACCTCATCTTTGCCTACCGGATCAGCAGCGTAGTTTTTGAACTCGAACACCACCATGCGCGCGTCAAGTTCGGCTAGCAAATGAGACCAGGCATTTCGCCTTTCATGGTTGCGATTTGGGAAAATCGCGTCACGCCTGTCGGTTCCAGAGTAGGTGCGCGGTTGCCGCAGGGGTTTCGTCAGCGGCGGAACGAGGAGATGTGTAAGGGTCTCCGTTCCAACGTCTTCCAATTCCCTCCAGCCGGCGTGCCCGGGTGGGATTGCGTCCAAGCGTCGCCGTAGCGCCTCTTCAGGTGGGAGCATTTGATCTATCCGCCGAAGAGCCAAAGTGTCGGTCTGAAACCTTCGGTAGCTGGTAAAGGAGGGTGGTAAGCTCCGAACCATCGAGCACACGAATCCGCGCGCGTCCACTGTGCTCAAGATCTGTCAGATGCTCCTGGGCAACAGACGTAATGCGTGCGTTGGTGACTAAGAGGCCTCGGGTCGCTGCCGGTGCGCTTGTGACCATCCCGGCCATGCGTTGGATGGCCTCCACGGAGATCCGGTCGCGGCCATACAGCTTGCATTGCACGAGCCAGGTCTCTGTTTCCGGGACGCCGAAGGGGTCAGTCACCTGCCGCGTCGCCTTCAGGTCGATGCCGCTTTCGGCCGAAGGGTCTGCAAGGGTGACCGCGAAGCCGAGTGCGACTAGCAGGTCGGCCACGAGCCTCTCGAAGTCGCCAGGAGTTAGCTGACCGAAGTCGATCTGAGTAGCCGCCTTGACGTGCTGTATGAGAGTGTGAAGGCTACTGCCGAAGTCCTTAGAGAGGTCGACAACGTCGCGGTGCTCAAGCTGGCCTGGCACGTCTGTCGCGTCAAGCCTGGCGGGAATCACAACGACGCCTCGTTGCTTAAGTTCATGCGAGGCGGCCAGTTCAACCTCCCATGACGTCCATTTGCTGCGTGCGGCCGCCTCGGAAATCAGCACAACTACGATGTCGCTCGAGCGAATTGCGTCGGATAGACGCTGCTTCACCACGTCTGAGCTAAGCGTTTGGACGGGATCGGGGCGAGTGGTGGCAATGCCAGCCGCCCCAAGCGCCGCGGTGATGGCTTCCGCACGATCCTTGTCGGCGTGCGCATGACTGATGAATACGCGCCGCCCATTCATGAGCTGCGCCGTCATTGCGGGCTGGGTGAGGCGTCCATGGCTGATGTCACGGTCGCATAATACGGCTGCACGTAGGTCGGGTAGCGCCAGCGAGCGCTCCACGTCCTCTGCCGAACATCCTCTGCCGCCGTGGCTGCCTGAGAGTAGGCGGGTTCCTCGGCGAAATAGGGTCCAGCCACAACGGACCGCGGTCGAGCCTGCAGGGCCACATTCGGTCTGGCCGTCTAACGCCCGTGACATGCGTGCTACGTGGCGCGGTTCTTACAGCGCTGAGTGGTCGACACGGTGGCAGCCATCTTATCCCGGTAGCCAAGGCGCCGGACGCAAAGGCTTTGGCCCGCCCGCAAGATCCGCGGACGGCTCGTCGCATGGCCCGGTCTGTCTCGGACTTACGATTTGGGTTCGCTGGGGATCTGTGGTCGCCATGGCGAGGGCGTGCGCGTGAGTCAGACCAGCACGGCCTGAGGCCAACCCGACTCGGCGAGGAGACCAGAGCCCTCCTGCTTGGCGGTCGGGTGGACCGGGTGGCCCTCCTGGGTTAGGTGGACACCCGATCGACGATTATTCGTCCCGGTCAGGCATCGTTTACTCATTGAAGACGTGCTGAGGCGAGCTCATGCACCCAACGTGGACCAACTCTAAAGCTGCTGGTCAACGTGTTGGTTCGGCAAATGTCAGCGTTGATGAACTAGGGCAAGATCAAATCGCATGGTTACTGGTTTCAAGTCCAGTCGGGGGAGCCACACAGGCCCTGACCAGCGTGATCGCCGGTCAGGGCCTCGTTCGTTCGTGGGCACCCCGAGTTGCGCCACTTTCGGGCGCCTCCCGGGCCAGGACGTGCGAACGGCCGCCGCACCGGGCAGGGCCCGGCGCAGCGGCCGTCAGTCGCGGATCAGGTCAGCCGCAGATGAGCTCGTCGGCGGTGGGAGCGTCCTCGACGATGTCGTAGGTCTCCATGAACCCCATCTGCTGGTCGATCGCGTCGGTCTGCAGCTCCGACTGGTAGACGGGCAGCCGCATGCGCCCGGCGACGTCCTCGGAGATCTGCGTGTAGGTCGGGATGATCTCGCGGATGGCGTCCGGGTTCTCCCGGGCGTAGTCCAGCGAGGTGGTCATCGCCGCCTCGAACCGCTCGACGACGTCTGCGTTCTCCTGCACGTACATCTGGCTCGCCGCGTACGACCCGTTCGGGTACTCCGGCGCGATGGCCGACTGCGGGGCGAAGGCGACCTTGCCGCCCTGGTCGAGCACGGTGGTGACGAACGGCTCCGACGTGTAGCCGGCGTCGATCCGGCCGGCCTCGACCGCGGCGGGCACCTCGGGGAAGGGCACCTCGATCAGCTCGACCGTGCGCCAGTCGACCCCTTCCTGGTCGAGCGACGCCTTGAGCATCACCTCGGCGACACCGCCGAGGCCGTTGACGCTGATGGTCTTGCCGGCGAGGTCGGCCGCGCTCTCGATGTCGCTGTCGCCGCTGGCGACCAGCACCTGCCAGTCGTCCTCGGTGCTCGTGCCGGTGGCGTCGCTGGCGGTCACCACGCAGACCGGCACCCCCTGGGCGGCCGCGATGCCGGCGGAGATGTAACCGACGAAGCCGAAGTCGAAGTCGCCGGAGACCAGCCCGGTGATGATGTCGTTGCCGGTCTGCAGGACGGTCGGCTCGATCTCCAGGCCCTCGTCCTCGAAGAAGCCCTGCTCCATGCCGAGGTACATGGCCGCGGCGTTGGCGATGGGCAGTGTGCCGACCTGCACGGTCGTCGTGCCGCCGCCCTCGCCCCCGCCTCCTGAGGCATCGCTGTCGCTGTCGCCGCCGCAGCCGGAGGCAGCGAGGGCGAGCACGGCGAGGCCGGCGACCGTGGTGGTGGCGCGACGGGTGAACGGACGGTGGCTCATCGTTCTCCTTCTGGTGGTGTTGCGTCGGTGGAACACCGGGTGGCCCCTCGTGGGAGGTGGCCGCCGGAGGGTCAGGCCGGGACGTCGGCCGCCTCGGGGCGCTTGATGGACCGCCAGACGTAGGCCCGCAGGTGGGCGAAGTCGGCGAGCTCCTTGGTCTCGACCTGGTCGCGCGGCCGGGGGAGCGGGATGTCGACGATCTCCTGCACCCGGGTGGGGGACGGCGAGAGCACCACGACCCGGTCGCTGAGGTACACGGACTCGTCGATGTCGTGGGTGACGAAGACGACCGTGACGCCGTACCGCCCGCGCAGCTGCAGCACGAGGTCCTCCAGGTCGGCGCGGGTCTGCGCGTCGACGGAGGCGAAGGGCTCGTCCATGAGCAGGATCTCGGGCTGGTAGGCCAGCGCCCGCGCGATGGCCACGCGCTGCTGCATGCCCCCCGACAGCTGCCAGGGGTACTTCTTGCCCGCCCCGGCGAGGCCGACCGACTGCAGGGTGTCCTGCACCAGCCGCGCCGACTCGGACTTCTCCAGCTTGCGGTGCTTGAGCGGGAAGGCGATGTTCTCCTCCACGGTCATCCACGGGTAGAGCGACCGCGAGTAGTCCTGGAAGACCAGGGCCATCTTCTCCGGCGGCCCGTTGACCTCCTCGCCGTCCAGGTAGACGGCGCCGGAGGTGGGCGGCAGCAGCCCGGCCATCATCTTCAGCAGCGTGGTCTTGCCTGCCCCGGAGGGGCCGACGATGCAGACCAGCTCCCGCTGCTCGACGGTGAAGGTGATGTCGGCCACGGCTTCGAAGGCACGCTTGGTGCCCTCCTGGTAGACCTTCCTGAGGCCTTCGACGCGCAACATGGTGGGACCTCCGGTCAGCCGGCGCCGGCGCGGGCACCGCGGTGCCAGCGGAGCACTCGGCGCTCGACGAGCAGGAACAGGACGTTGAGCACGTAGCCGATGATCGCCAGGAGGATGATCCCGGACCACATCGCGGTGATGGCGTACGTGCGCTGGGACTGCAGGACGAAGTAGCCGATGCCGTTGCTGCTGGCGATCATCTCCGAGACCACCATCATGATCACGGCCAGCGACAGGCTGATCCGGGCGCCGGCGAAGATCTGCGGCGAGGCCGAGGGCAGCACCACCCGGAACAGCCGGTCGCGCCACGGGATGCCGTAGCTGCGCGCGGTCTCCCGGAGTGCCGGGTCGACCCCCGCCACGCCGTCGATCGTGTTGAGCAGCACCGGCCACACGCAGACGAAGGCGATCAGCGCCACCTTCATCCCCGAGCCGATGCCCAGCAGCAGGATGCCGGCGGGCAGCAGCACCGGGGCCGGGATGGCCCGCAGGAACTGGACGACGGGGTCGGCCATCCGGCCGAGCGTCCGGTTCAAGCCCAGCGCCACCCCGATGACCAGCGCGGCGATCAGGGCGATCGCGTAGCCGGCGAACATGCGGGCCAGGCTGGGCACGACGTCGCTGCCGACCCGCTCGAACAACCAGGTGTCGCCGAAGGCCCGGAAGATGTCCACCAGCGGCGGGAAGTAGAACGACGTGCTGTTCGACGACGCCAGCGCCCACGCCACCAGCAGGGCGATCGGGACGATGAACTCCAGGCCGATGCCGAGGAACCGGATCGGCCGGCTGGGCTCGTTCATCGGGCACGCTCCCGCTGCGACGCGTGCCAGTGCAGCAGGCGCCGCTCGATGACGGACAGGGCGATGTTCAGCACCCAGCCGATCAGGCCGGTGGTGATGATCAGGGCGTACATGCCAGGCACGGCCCCGCTCTGCCGGGCGATGTTGATCTCCTGCCCGAGGCCGGGCGCGCCGAGGACGAGCTCTGCGGTGACCGACAGGATCAGCGCCACCGCCGAGGAGATGCGGATCCCGGTGACGATGTAGGGCAGCGCGCTGGGCAGCACCACCTGCCGCAACCGGGTGAAGGCGCCGATGCCGAAGGACCGGGCGGTGTCCAGGCCCACCGGGTCGACGTCCCGGACGCCGTACAGCGTCTGCAGCAGGATCGGCCAGGTCGCGGCGAAGGCGGCGAGGAACCACTTGCTCTCCAGCCCGGCCCCGAAGACCAGGACGGCCAGCGGGATCAGCGCCACGGACGGGATCGGGCGGAGGAACTCCACCGTCGTCCGGGTGGCCATGAAGAGCAGGTACACCGACCCGATCACGATGCCCAGCGGCAGTGCGATCACCAGCGCGGTGCCCAGGCCCAGGCCCCAGCCCTGCAGCGTCTGCCCGATCGGCTCCCAGATCGAGCCGTCGGCGACCCGGTCCCAGAGCGCGCCGAACATCTCCGACGCCGGTGGGAAGAACCGCCGGTCGATCAGGCCGATCCGGGGGAGCAGCTCGAACACGCCGATGGCGATGACCACCCCCAGCAGGGGCAGCGACCAGTCGCGCAGCCGCTCGCTGCGCCGATCGTCCCGCGCTCGGGGCGCGCGGTCACCGGCGGGGCCGGGTGCCGCGGCGTCCGCGGCTGACCGGTCGGCCACCGAGGGTGGCGTCGTCGGGTCCCAGGCCTCGACCGTGGGGCTGCCGGAGGACCGGGCGTCGCCAGGCCCTGCGGGTCGACTCGACCTCGTCACGATCCTCCCTTCGAGTGCATCAGGTGGTGGAAACGTCGGGCAGTGCATGCGAACGGGGGCGTGCACGCGTCGAGCGCGGCACCTGCACCCCGGAGTGAGCCTAGGGCCAGAATGTGGCCCGGGACACCATTGCACGGGCCAGTTCGGTAGCGCGTTTCCGGCAGGCGCCGCTAGGTCGGATGACGTAGCCACCGACGCACCGAGGGCGCTCGCTTGCCCATGACCCCGGCGTCTGCTTGCTTGAGCGGATGGAGGACACGGTCGCCCAGGGCGCCCCGGTGGAACTGCTGCGAACGGCGCTCCCGGACGGGGTGGTCGTCACCGACCCGGCGGTGGTCGAGGGGTACCGCCACGACTGGTCGCGGTTGCCCGACGCCGGGTGGCCGGTGGCCGTGGTGCGCGCCGAGTCGGCCGCCCACGTGCAGACCGCCGTCCGGTGGGCGGACGAGCACCGGGTCCCGGTGATCGTCCGCGGCGCCGGCACGAGCCTGGCCGGTGGTGCGACCGCCGTCGACGGATGCCTGGTGCTGAGCACCGAGCGGATGACCACGATCGAGATCGACCCGGTCGACCGCACCGCCGTCGCCGGGCCCGGGGCGCTCAACGCCGCCGTCAAGGCCGCCGCCGCCGAGCACGGGCTCTGGTACCCGCCGGACCCGGGGTCCTTCCGGATCTCCTCGATCGGCGGGAACGTGGCGACCAACGCCGGGGGGATCTGCTGCGTCAAGTACGGCGTCACCACCGACTACGTGTACGGGATCGACGTGGTCCTGGCCGACGGGCGGCTCATCACCCTGGGTGGGCGCACCGTCAAGGACGTCGCCGGGCTCCCGCTGCTCAAGCTCTTCATCGGCAGCGAGGGGACCCTGGGGGTGATCACCCGGGTGATGCTCCGGCTGGTGCCGCAGCCGCACCCGGCCGGCACGCTCGTGGCCTACTTCGACGACACCCGGGCCGCCGCCCGCGCCGTGGTGGCGATGGGGTCACGCGCCCGACCGTCGATGCTGGAGCTCATGGACTCGGCGTCGATCAACGCCGTCGAGGACTTCCGGGCGATGGGCCTGGACCGGGAGGCCGGGGCCCTGCTGGTCGGCCAGTCCGACGCGCCCGGTGCCGCCCGGTCCGACGAGCTCGCCGTCATGGCGGAGTGCTGCGAGGCGGCCGGCGCCAGCAGCGTGTTCGCCACCGACGACCCGGACGAGGGGGACATGTTCCTGGAGGCGCGGCGCGCGGTCGGCCACGCCGTCGACGTCCGCGGCGCCGTCCTGTCCGAGGACATCTGCGTGCCGGTGCACCAGCTGCCCACCGCGATGGAGCGCATCGAGGCCATCGCCGCGACGTTCCGAGTCGAGATCCCGGTCTTCGCACACGCCGGCGACGGCAACCTGCACCCGGCCATCGTCCACCGCCCCGGCGACGAGGAGGCGCGGCAGCGCGCGCTGCAGGCCTTCGACGCCGTCCTCCGGGTCGCCCTCGACTGCGGCGGCACCATCACCGGCGAGCACGGGGTCGGGCGGACCAAGCGGTCGGCGCTGCTGGACCAGCTGGACCCCGATGTCATGGACGTCGGACGGCGGGTGCGCAGTGCCCTGGACCCGAAGGGGATCCTCAACCCCGGGGTCCTCTGGTAGCCCTTCGGCCGGTTCGCCGGCACCACGCTCTCGATCGATGGGAGACCCCGTGCCGCTCGCTCCGCCGCCTCCGGAGCACCTGCTGCACCTGGAGGTCACCGTCGACCCGGCGCATCTACCTCCGGTCGGTGTCGCGCTTCGAGACCGAGGCCCCGCGGCTGGCGGTCCTCGCGACGCACCTGTTCGTCGGCGCGGGCGGGCGGCACCCGGACGCCGTCGTCTTCGACTTCTTCCGCGTCGGCTGAGGCCCGGGCCGCCGTTCGCCGTTCCCCGCCGCAGCGGAGTTCCCGGCGTGGATCACGATCCGATGACGGCTCCGCCCCCGGGTGGTGGGCTGCGGACCCAGCGGGCACATCAGGAGTCGTCAACGACCCCGAGCGGAACGAGGAATCGAGATGACGGAGAGTCGTACGCGCACGGAGACGAACGCCCGCGAGGACGTCGCGGTGGAGCCCGCCAGCGTCGGCGGTGAGGGTGCGAGCCGCGCCGGCGCGGCCGGTCCGAGCCACGATGACAGCCACACCGTCCCGGTGCCGGTCGGCGGCGGGTCCCGCCGCGACCGGGTGCGCTGGGGCCCGGTCTGGGCCGGCCTGGTCGTGGCGGTGCCGACCTTCCTGCTGCTGCAGGTGGCCACCCTCGCCCTGGGGTGGTGGGACGTCGGCCCCGGAGACGGCGCGAGCAACGCCGACTGGCTCAGCGGGGTCAACGGCCTGATCGCCCTCTTCCTGGGTGGGCTCACCGCCGGAGCGACCGCACTGTGGCGTGGGTTCGCCGAGGGGCTGCTGCACGGCATCCTCGTCTGGGCGCTCACCGTGGTCACGCTGGTGCTCCTGACCCTGTTCGGCGGCGGCGCCCTGTTCGGCTCCCTCGCCGGGCTGGTGACCGACGTCGCCGGCATCCAGCAGGCCAACCTGCCGGACGTCGCGGCCGGTGAGGCTGCGGACGTCGCCCGCACGAGCGCCGGCTGGGCCGCCCTGGGCCTGGGCCTCTCGATCGCCGCAGCGGCTGTTGGTGGGGTGATCGGCGCCAAGATGTGGCCGAGCAAGCGGGCCGTCGAGGCCGACCGCTCCACCGTCCGCTGACGGCTCGCGCTCGACGAGCGCACTGCTGCACCGGTCCCGGGGGGGGGGGGGGGGGGGGGGGGGGGGGGGGGGGGGGGGGGGGGGGGGGGGGGGGGGGGGGGGGGGGGGGGGGGGGGGGGGGGGGGGGGGGGGGGCGGGGGGGGGGGGGGG